>NZ_LFQH01000047.1:0-158267 GCF_001238605.1 Arthrobacter sp. ZBG10
CCCGCCATTGGCGGGGCGGGCTGTTCCGCGTTTCAGGGCTGGTGCAGGAGGTACAGTTCGGCGCCGTCGCCGTCCCGGGCGGGAAAGGTGGCACGGACCCATGCCACGATCCGGGCCGACTCGCCTTTACCTTCCAGCGTCAGCGGCGGCAGGTCCTGGACCACTAGGGAACCCACCTTGCCGTCTGCCACAAGGGCCTGGAACTGTTCCAGCGTGGGATATGGGTCTGTGCCGTCGAAACCGCCCAGCGGAAGGACGGCGCGACCCAGTCCCAGCTGGTAGTTTGCTGCCGTTTCAGACCCGACGACCGCAGCCACCCAGGTTACCGACGGGGGGATGCTGCGCAGGGAGCTTTCCAGCCCCGCGGACGGTGAGCTGCCCAGGACCAGGGCCACGTGACCGGGCGCCAGGATGGATTCGAGCTGTTGCTTGTCCGGATGGTCGGTCCTGACGCCCCAGATGGCCGGCCCTGCCGTCACTGCGGCCCCTGTATGCGGACTGAGGGCCGTGTTGACGGACCAGACGGCGGGGCCCAGGACAACGCAGGCCAGAAGCAGCGGCATCGAGGCCCGCCGTAGGGCAGGGGGAGCCCCGGGGACCATCCGCAGGGCGATGGCCACGGCCCACCCGATCAGGAGCAACTGGGCGCCGGCAGGAAATTCGGACGGCGACCGGCCTGCCGTGAGGAAGGCCATGCTGGCCAAAGACAGCAGCGTCACGGCGAAGATGATCCTGGTAAGCCGACCCTTTGATCGAAGAAAATAGGCCAATGCCACGGCGGCCAGCACACACAACGGGGGCACGGCTGTCAGGGAATAGTACGGGTGGACCATGCCGGACATAAATGCGAGCACCGTTGCCGAGGTGGCAAACCAGACGGCCGCCAGGAGCAGCAGGCTTCGCGCCCCACGGCTGCCGTACCGTTTGGCCAGCCACAGGGCAGCAATCAAAAGTCCGACGGCGGCCAACGGCAGGAACCAGCCGAACTGCCCTGAGAACTGGGGTTGCAGGAACCGTTGATAGCCACTGTCCCACTCCTCCAGTTGGGCACCGGACGGGGTTGTCCGAGCCAAATCCTCGCCGGTGAGGCGCTGCAAACCGTTGTAGCCCAGCGCAAGTTCCAGGGTGCTGTTGGTTCTGGACCCGCCGATGAAGGGCCTGCTTGTAGGGTCGGCTGTCTGAACGGCCACCAGCCAGGAGCCGGCCACCACTGATGCCGCGGCTGCTGCGTACCCCAGGTGCAGGAAACGCCGCCGCCAGGGGATCCGAGCGAAGGCCAGATACGTCACCGCGAGTGCCGGGAGGATGAGGCTGATCTGGAGCTGCTTGGTGAGGAATCCAGCACCCACCAGGGCTCCGGCGAGGATCATCAGCGATGGCCGTTGCCTGTCGATGGCCGTGGCCACAGCCAGCGCTGCGGCCACCATGGTCAGGATCAGCAAGGCGTCAGGGTTGTTGTACCGGAACATCACGGTACTTACCGGCGTCACGGCCATAAACGTTGCCGCGAGGAGGGCTGTGGAGGCGCCGAGGTAGCGGCGGACCAGCACATACAGCAAATAGACGGTCAGGACCCCCATGGCGGCCTGGGGCAGGAGGATGCTCCAGCTGTTGAGGCCGAACAGGCGGACCGACAGGGCCATCACCCAGATGCTCATGGGAGGTTTGTCCACGGTGATGGCATTGGCAGGGTCCGAGGAGCCGTAAAAGAAGGCCGTCCAGTCCTGCGCGCCGGACATCACGGCCGCGGAGTAGTAGGAGTTCGCCCAGCCGTTCCGGTCCAGGCCCCAGCAGTACAGAACCGCCGTGGCGGCCAGCAGCCCCAGCAGGGCGCCGCGTTCCCAGCGTCCATGTGCCAGCGCAGCCTGGCCGAATACCCGGGCCATGATGCGGGGCTGGATGAGATGTGCGGGGCGGGTTCCGCGGCGGGTACGCGGCGCAGTCCCGGCCGACGCCGTCACCCGAGACCTCCGGCAGCCGTCCCCAGCGCGAGACGCCGGGGCGCCCTGTCGGCCCGCCGCGCCCGGAACACCCACAGCCGCAGGAGCAGGAACCGTACCAGCGTGGCCACCACATTGGCTGCCGTCAGGGTGAGGAGCTCCAGGTTGGGCGCGGCATCCGCGTTCACCAGGTGGAGCGTCAGCAGGGAGGAGGCTGTTATGGCCCAAGCCAGGAGGAACACCATAAGCCCTTGGATCTGGTGGACGAACAGCCGGCCGGGCCCCGTGATGCCGAACGTGAACCGGCGGTTGGCGGCCGTGTTTCCCACGGCGGTGAGGAGCAGGGCGAGGAAGTTGGCTTCCTGGGCGCCGAAGGGGCCCTGCAGCATCAGGTACAGCAGGGCGAAAGCCAAGGTGGACACCGCTCCCACCAGGCCGAAGCGCAGGACCTGGCCAAAAAAACTGGGCCGGTGCAGCGGTGCCGCCGGCCGGCGGCCCAGTTCGGCATAGATGGCCTGGACAGGAACCACACCGCGCAGCAGGGAGCCCGCGACCCGTGCCATACCGCGCAGGTCAGCCAGCGCCGTTTGGCGGATATCCACGCGGCTGTCCGGATCATCGACCCAGTCGACGGGGATTTCGTGGATGCGCAGCCCGGAACGTTCGGCAATGATCAGCAGCTCGGTGTCAAAAAACCAGCCGTTGTCCTCCACGTGGGGCAGCAGCCGCCGGGCCACCTCGGCGCGGATGGCCTTGAAGCCGCACTGCGCGTCCGAAAAGCGGACCTGCAGGGTCCGCCGCAGCAGGAGGTTGTAGGACCGGGAAATGAACTCCCGCTTGGGACCCCGGCTGACCCGGGAGTTCTGCCCCAGCCTGGTCCCGATCGAGATGTCCGAGTGTCCGGAGAGGAGGGGTGCCACCAACGGCGGCAGCGCGGCCAGGTCCGTGGACAGGTCCACGTCCAAGTAGGCCAACACCTTTGCCTCCGAGGCGCTCCAGGCGTCCCTGAGGGCGAGGCCACGGCCCTTGACCTCCAGCCGGCGGTAGGCCACGTTGGGCAGCTGTTCGCTGAGCCGGGCCGCGATGGCCGGTGTGCGGTCAGTGCTGGCATTGTCCGCGATGGTGATCTGCCACGTCGTGGACAACTCAGTTGTCAGGTATTCGAAGAGTCGCGTGATGCTGTTCTCGAGTACCGCCTCTTCGTTGAAGACCGGTACAACAATTTCGAGCGCCAAGCCCCCATAGCTAGGTGTCATGAATGGAGCGTAGAAGGCCCGGATCGGCACTGGCGAGGCTTTCCCGCAAAGACAGGTACCGTCAACGGGGAAGCAGGTAGTGCGGCGTGGCCGGCAGGAAACGGGTGAGTAGCCGGGCCCGGAAATCAGGTAGGAAAAGGCGCCGGGCACGGCCCGCGACGGTACCCGCGCGGCCATCCTCTAGACTTGACCGGTGTCTAGATTATTTGGAACTGATGGTGTCCGGGGGCTGGCCAACGGACTGCTGACTGCTGAGCTGGCGATGCAGCTGGCCCAGGCGGCCGCCGTCGTACTCGGCCATGACCGCAACACCAACGGAACCAGGCCCCGCGCCGTGGTGGCCCGCGATCCCCGCGCCAGCGGCGAATTCATCGCAGCTGCGGTGGAAGCCGGCCTGTCCAGCTCCGGGGTGGACGTCTACGACGCCGGTGTCCTGCCCACTCCTGCGGCCGCCTATCTGGTGGCGGACCTGGATGCCGACTTTGGCGTGATGATCTCGGCGTCCCACAACCCCGCCCCGGACAACGGCATTAAATTCTTCGCCCGCGGCGGCCAGAAACTCCCGGACGAGGTGGAGGACGCCATCGAGGCCCGGATGCTGCAGGACGCCGTCCGGCCGGTGGGTGCGGACGTTGGCCGGATCCAGCGCTTCTCCGATGCGGAGGACCGCTACATCGTCCACCTGCTGGGCACCCTCCCGCACCGCCTGGACGGCGTCAAGGTTGTCCTGGACTGCGCCCACGGTGCGGCCAGCGGCTGCTCGCCCCAGCTCTTCAAGGACGCCGGCGCCGACGTGATTGTTATCGGTGCCGATCCCGACGGCCACAACATCAACGACGGCGTGGGCTCAACCCATCTGGGCCCGCTCAAAGCGGCCGTACTGGCGCATGGCGCCGACCTTGGCATTGCCCACGACGGCGACGCGGACCGCTGCCTGGCTGTGGACCACGAGGGCACCGAAGTGGACGGCGACCAGATCATGGCCATCCTTGCGGTGGCTTTGAAAACTGCGGGCAAGCTCAAGGACAACGTCCTGGTGGCTACGGTGATGAGCAACCTGGGCCTCAAAATCGCGCTCCGTGACGCCGGCATCAGCATCCGGGAAACCGCAGTGGGGGACCGCTACGTCCTGGAAGGCATGCGTGAAGGCGGCTTCAACCTGGGCGGTGAACAGTCCGGCCATGTCATCTTCGCTGACCACGCCACCACCGGCGACGGCCTGCTGACGGGGCTGCAGCTCGCCGCGCAGGTTGCCTTGACGGGCCGGCCGCTCAAGCAGCTGGCCACGGTGATGACCAAGCTGCCCCAGGTCCTGATCAACGTCCGTGGTGTTGACCGCACCCGCGTGGGTGACAGTGAGGTGCTGCACCGCGCCGTGCTGGCCGCGGAGGCCACCCTTGGCGAGACCGGCCGCGTCCTGCTCCGGCCATCCGGCACGGAGCCGGTGGTCCGCGTGATGGTGGAAGCCGGCGATGAAGAAACCGCGCAGTCCATTGCAGCGCACCTCGCCGACGTGGTCCGGGCCGAACTGGCGCTCGAGCTTGTGACCGACTGACGGAAAATCCAAAAAAACTGCGGCCCGCTTCCAACCGGAAGCGGGCCGCAGCTTTTGGCGGCCGGAGCCGTTGCGGAAATGTCAGGCGCGGCGCTCCTGCAGGGCGTCGCGGATTTCGGTGAGCAGGGCGATCTGCGGGTCCTCGGCAGATTCTTCCTTCACATCGGGGTCGATGCCGAGCCGGCGGTTGCGGCGTTCAATCATCAGGTTCATGGGCAGGATCACCACGAAGTAGATGGCCGCGGCGATGAGCACAAAGGAAATAATGCTGGAGATGACGGATCCGTACATGAATCCCTCCCACTGCATGTCCTCGATGCCCTTTGCACTGAAGAGCCGGCCGATCAGGGGAGTCAGCAGGCCTTCCACGATGGATGTCACAACGGCCCCAAAAGCGGCGCCCATGACGACTGCGACGGCAAGGTCAACGACATTGCCCTTCATGATGAAGTTCTTGAATCCTGTCAGCATAGGAACCAAGCTAGTGCAGGATTGTTAACCTTGGAAGAATGCCGGGTAATTTCCTTGGGCGTGTCCGGAACCGGAAGGATGCCCGGGTCGTTCAGGGGTAGCCCGGCGCGGCTTCCAGGCCGAAGTATTCCTCCACTGTGCTGATCCCGCGGGCCGCCATCTCCGTGGCAGCCTCCACCCCGATGTACCGCAGGTGCCACGGCTCGTAGTAGTAGCCCGTCACGGGGTGGAACATCAGCGGGTACCGGACCACAAAACCGAAGCGGTGGCCGTTCGCCTTGGCCCATACCGCTGCCGGCTGGTCAGCGAAGCATGGCTGGAAGGCGCAGCCCCCGCCGCCGTCGGCGATGTCGAAGGACCAGCCCGTCTGGTGTTCCGAGTAGCCGGGCCTGGCGCTCGCGGTGTCCGCGTCCGCCTGGCCGCGGCTGGCAACATAACCGTTGTACGTGGCCACCTGGGTGGCGTAGGAACGGTAGCCGCTGGCCAGGACCATGGCCACGCCGTCCTGGGCAGCGGCGGCAAACATGGCCTCGGCGGCCGCTGCCGTGGTGCTGTTGAGCAGGGCCGCGTCACCTGCTGCGGACGTGGCGACGGCGGGCCGCACCAGGTCAGCCGGCGCATAGTCCGCCGGCGCCAAGGGACGGTACTTGTTGACCACCAGCCAGGGGCTGGCGGGGTCCGTCAGGGAGAACTTCCGGGCAGGGGAGGGGACAGGCTCAGGTTCGGGGACGGCTGGGGGAGCCGTCGTGGCGGCAGGCGGGGACGGCGGCGCGGAAGCCGTCGGGGAAGCGGACGACGGCGGCGCCCCGGCAGGTGCCTCCGGTGTGCAGGCCGCCAGGACAGTGAGCCCGGCCCCCAGCGCCAGGAAGCGGCCAAAAGCGCGGCGGCTGCCGGCCATTGCAGGCAGGCATTCCTGGTTGTGGCACACCTGGGTTAAACCTTGCGGAGCAACATGCGGCGGATGGAGTGGTCCGCTTCCTTGGTAAGCACCAGCTGGGCCCTGCCGCGGGTGGGCAGAACATTTTCTTCCAGGTTGGGCTCGTTGATTCGCTTCCAGATGCTGCGGGCCGTGCTCTCCGCCTCGGAATCGGAGAGGGTGGCGTAGCGGTGGAAGTAGGACTCCGGCTGGGCGAAAGCAGTGGTCCGCAGCTTGCGGAACCGGTCCACGTACCACTCCTCGATAAAGGAGGTCTTGGCATCCACATAGATGGAGAAGTCGAAGAAGTCACTCAGCGCGAGCCCCTGCCGGCCGTCATGCCGGGGCCGGGCCGGCGCCAGCACGTTCAGGCCTTCCACAATCAGCACATCCGGCCGGCGGACCACCACTTCCCGGTCCGGGACGATATCGTAGGTGACGTGCGAGTACCAGGGAGCGCGGACTTCCTCGGCCCCGCCCTTGATCTCGCTGACGAACCGCAGCAGGGCCCGCCTGTCGTAGGACTCCGGGAACCCCTTGCGGTCCAGCAGCTGGCGGCGCTTCAGCTCCGCCAGGGGATACAGGAAACCGTCGGTGGTGATGAGCTCCACGTTCGGGGTGCCCGGCCAGCGCCGCAGCATTTCCCGGAGCACGCGGGCGATGGTGGATTTCCCCACGGCCACCGAACCGGCCACGCCAATCACAAACGGCGTGCGCTGGGTCTGCTCGCCCAGGAACGTGGTGGTGGCCGAATGCAGCTGGCCCGCGGCTTCGACGTAGAGGTGCAGGAGCCGGGACAGGGGAAGGTAGACCTCGCGTATTTCCCGCATGTCCAGGGGATCGCCGAGGCCGCGCAGCCGGAGGATGTCCTCCTCATTGAGGGGCTGCTCCATCTGGGCTGCGAGCCTGGACCAGGTCTGCCGGTCCAGTTCCACGAACGGGGAGGCACCCTCTCCGTTCGCCTCATTGCGTTGCAAAGTCACTTTAGAGATTCTGCCCCGCCCCCGGCACATAGCGAAATGGGCCCGCCGCCGCGCGCGCCGGGAGGCGCAACATTCCCGCAGCCGGGCACACTGCCCAGGTTTAGAACTTCCGGTCCCTGCCGATAGGCTTGACCCTATGTGTGGAATTGTGGGATATGTGGGCCGTTCAAACGACGGCGTCAATGCCGGTTACAGCGCCCTGGACGTTGTCCTGGAAGGCTTGCGCCGCCTGGAGTACCGGGGCTATGACTCGGCAGGTATTGCTGTGGTGTCCGAGGGCGCCATCGAGTCCCGGAAGAAGTCCGGGAAGCTGAGCAACCTGATCCATGAGCTGGAAGAACATCCGCTGCCTGCAACGGCCACGGGCATCGGCCACACCCGCTGGGCCACCCATGGCGGCCCCACGGACCGCAACGCGCACCCGCACCTGGCCGACGGCGGACGCCTGGCAGTGATCCACAACGGCATCATCGAGAACTTCGCCGAGCTCAAGCTGGAACTGCAGAACAAGGGCATCAGCTTCGTTTCCGAGACGGACACCGAGGTGGCCGCCGCGCTCCTGGCCGACATCTTCCGGAACACCCTGGGCGGCGAAACGGCGAACGGTGGCCTGGCCAAGGCCATGCAGCTCGCCTGCCAGCGCCTGGAGGGCGCCTTCACCCTGCTTGCGGTCCACGCCGACCAGCCTGACATGGTGGTTGCTGCCCGCCGCAACTCGCCCCTGGTGGTTGGCCTGGGCGACGGCGAGAACTTCCTGGGCTCGGACGTGTCCGGTTTCATCGACTACACCCGCCGGGCCGTGGAACTGGGCCAGGACCAGATCGTCACCATCACCGCCGATTCCGTGGAGATCACCGACTTCTTCGGCAACCCCGCCGAAGGCAAGGAATACCACGTTGACTGGGACCCGGCCTCTGCCAAGAAGGACGGCTTCAGCTCCTTTATGGAGAAGGAAATCCACGACCAGCCGGACGCCATCAGGCAGACCCTGCTGGGCCGCTCGGACCTGAACGGGAACCTGACCCTCGACGAGCTGCGGATCGACCCGGAACTGCTCAAGCAGGTCAACAAGATCATCGTCCTGGCCTGCGGCACCGCAGCCTACGCCGGGACCGTCGCCAAGTACGCGATTGAAAACTGGTGCCGGATCCCCACGGAAGTCGAGCTTGCCCACGAGTTCCGTTACCGCGACCCGATCCTGGATTCCAACACCCTGGTGGTCTCCATCAGCCAGTCCGGCGAGACCATGGACACCCTGATGGCCGTCCGCTACGCCCGGGAACAGGGCGCCAAGACCATCTCCATCTGCAACACCAACGGCTCCACCATCCCGCGTGAATCCGATGCAGTGCTGTACACCCACGCCGGCCCCGAAATTGCGGTGGCGTCCACTAAGGCGTTCCTGGCACAGATCACGGCCGCCTACCTGCTGGGCCTGTACCTGGCCCAGCTGCGCGGGAACATTTTCTCCGGGCAGATCAAGGACGTCCTGGCGGACCTGAACAAGATCCCGGCGAAGATCCAGACCATCCTCGATGGCGCCGGGCCGCTCCGTGAACTGGCCCGCAGCATGGCCAACGAGCAGTCGGTGCTTTTCCTGGGCCGGCACGTGGGCTACCCCGTGGCCCTGGAAGGTGCGCTGAAGCTCAAGGAAATCGCGTACATCCACGCCGAAGGCTTCGCCGCCGGTGAGCTCAAGCACGGGCCCATTGCGCTGATCGACGAAGGCAAGCCCGTCTTTGTGGTGGTCCCGTCCCCCCGCGGCCGTGATTCCCTGCACGCCAAGGTGGTCTCCAACATCCAGGAGGTCCGCGCCCGCGGCGCCCGCACCCTGGTCATCGCCGAGGAAGGCGACGAAGCCGTAAAGGCCTATGCCGAACACGTCTTCTACGTCCCCGAGACGCCCACGCTGCTGATGCCCCTCCTGACCACCGTGCCGCTGCAGATCTTTGCCGCGGAACTTGCCGCCGCCAAGGGCTATGACGTGGACCAGCCGCGCAACCTGGCCAAGAGCGTCACCGTAGAATAAGCCGCATGATTGTTGGCATTGGCGTAGACGTTGTAGACATCGAGCGGTTTGGCCGCCAGCTTGAGCGGACCCCCGGCCTCCGGGACCGGTTGTTTGTTCCTGCCGAGCGGGAACTGAACACCCGGTCCCTGGCCGCGCGCTTTGCGGCCAAGGAAGCCGTGGCCAAGGTCCTGGGCGCCCCCGCCGGCATGAACTGGCAGGACTGCTGGATCGGACTGGACCGCAATGGCCCCACCGTCCAGGTCAAAGGCACCGTGCTCGCCGTGGCCGAGGCAAAGGGCGTCAAGCGCTGGCACCTCTCCATCAGCCATGACGGCGGGATCGCCACGGCCACCGTCATCGCAGAAGGCTGACCTGCCCGGACCCATGATCAGCGCCTACACCGGAACGCAGGTCCGCGCAGCCGAGCAACCGCTCCTCGCTGCCGGGCAGGGTGATGCCCTGATGCAGCGCGCCGCGTTTGGCCTCGCCGCCGCTGTGGTTGGCGGGCTCCGGTCCCGCGGCCGCCGCCTGGCCGGCACCAGCGTGGTGGTACTTGCCGGCAAGGGAAACAACGGCGGTGACGGCCTGTACGCCGCCGCCTTCCTGGCCGCACGTGGAATGCGCACGACGGCGGTCCTCACCGCAGGCGCTGCCCACCCCGCAGCCCTCGCTGCCTTTGAACGTGCCGGTGGCCGCGTCCGCGGGCTGACCGAAGCCACCCTTAAGGGTCTGGCCGAGGAAGCGGCCAACGCCGGCGTCGTCATTGACGCGATCCTGGGCACCGGCGCACGCGGCGGGCTGCGCGGACCTGCCGCCGACCTGGTCCGGGCCATCGACGACGCACGCGCGGACCTTCCAGGCCGGGGCCTTGCCGTGGCCTGCGACCTGCCCAGCGGCGTGGACGCCGATACCGGCGCGGTGACCGGACCGGTACTCTCCGCCGACCTGACGGTAACGTTCGGAGCCGCCAAGGCAGGGCTGCTGGCAGATCCCGGCGCCGACCACTCCGGCCGGGTCGAGGTGGTTCCCCTGGGCATTGAAGCGCACCTCCCGGCCGCCCCGGTGCGCCGGCTGGAAGCCGCCGACCTGGCCGCCCTCCTGCCGGATCCTGCCCGCCGCGCGCAGAAGTACTCCCGGGGTGTCCTGGGGGTGGTGGCTGGTTCCGCAGACTATCCGGGCGCCGCTGTCCTGGCCTGCCGCGGCGCGCTGGCGGCCGGCGCCGGCATGGTGCGCTACCTGGGCCCACCCGAGGCCACCCGCCTGGTGCAGCAGGCCTGCCCCGAAGTGGTCTGCAGCGACGGCCCGGTGGCCGATACCCACGTCCAGGCCTGGCTGGTGGGCCCCGGCATGGGCCCCGGCGACCAGCGCCAGCTCCAGCGGGCGCACGACGCCGCAGCCTCCGGGCTGCCCACCGTGGCGGATGCCGGAGCCCTGCCGGCCCTGCCCGCTGCCCTCGGCCCCCAGGTGGTCCTGACCCCGCACGCCGGCGAACTCGCCGCCCTGCTGGCGAGGCTGGGCCAACCCGCGGACCGTGCCGGAGTGGAGGCCGGAACCCTGGCCGCTGTCCGCGGGGCCGCCGCATTGACGGGCGCCACTGTCCTCCTGAAAGGTGCCACCACTCTGGTGGCGGCCCCCGGCGGAACCGTGTTCAGCCAGGCCGACGGCGTCCCGTGGCTTGCCACCGCCGGCAGCGGCGACGTCCTGGCCGGCATCATCGGCGCGCTGCTCGCGCAGGCGGGGACCGGCGTCGGGCGCTTCGAAAAACTGGACATTCCCGAACCGGCGCGCTGGGCTGCGGTGGCCGCACTCGGTGCCGCCCTGCACGGCAACGCCGGCAGGTCGGCGTCGGACGCCTGTGCCGGCGGGCCCATCACCGCCGGCGGCATCGCCGATGCCCTACCCCATACCTGGGGTAAAGTAAGCACGCTTAGTAACCCTGGGGCCCATTCACGTAATAGTCACCGCCTGCCGCTACGGTAGGCATAAGTTCGCACCTGCAGCCGGGGCGCTTCATTCCCGGCTGCGGCAATCACTGAGGAGCATCATGGAAGTCTGGCCTGGAACCGCTTATCCGCTCGGAGCTACCTTCGACGGTACCGGCACCAACTTTGCCCTGTTCAGCGAGCAGGCGGAGCGGGTCGAACTCTGCCTTCTGGCTGATGACCTGACCGAGACCCGCGTCGAGCTGACTGAAGTGGACGGGTACGTGTGGCACTGCTACCTGCCCCACATCCAGCCCGGCCAGAAGTATGGCTACCGGGTCCACGGACCCTACGATCCGGCCAGCGGCAACCGCTTTAACGCCAACAAGCTGCTCCTGGACCCCTACGCGAAGGCCGTTGAAGGCCAGATCGACTGGGACCCGGCCCTGTTCTCCTATGAGTTCGGCGATCCAGACTCCACAAACGACGCCGACTCGGCTCCCCACACGATGCACGGTGTGGTCATCAACCCGTTCTTCGAGTGGGACGGCGACCGCCAGCTCCGGATTCCGTACCACCAGTCCGTCATCTACGAGGCGCATGTCAAGGGCCTGACCCAGCTGCACCCCGAGATCCCCGAGGAGCAGCGCGGCACCTACGCCGGCGTTGCCCACCCCGCCGTGATCGAGCACCTGAAGAAGCTCGGCGCCACCGCGATCGAACTGATGCCGGTCCACCAGTTCGTCAATGACGGCACCCTGGTGGAAAAGGGCCTGAACAACTACTGGGGCTACAACACCATCGGGTTCTTCGCCCCGCAAAACACCTACAGCTCCGCAGGTGACGTGGGAAACCAGGTCCAGGAATTCAAGGCAATGGTCCGCGACCTGCACCGGGCCGGCATTGAAGTCATCCTGGACGTGGTCTACAACCACACCGCCGAGGGCAACCACCTGGGCCCCACCCTGTCCTTCAAGGGCATCGACAACCAGGCCTACTACCGCCTGGTTGACGGCGACCAGAAGCACTACATGGACTACACCGGCACCGGCAACTCCCTGAACGTCCGGCATCCGCACTCCCTGCAGCTGCTGATGGACTCCCTCCGGTACTGGGTCACGGAAATGCACGTCGACGGGTTCCGCTTCGACCTCGCCTCCACCCTGGCCCGTGAGTTCTACGACGTCGACAAGCTTTCCACCTTCTTCGAACTCATCCAGCAGGACCCGATCGTCTCGCAGGTCAAGCTGATCGCCGAGCCGTGGGACGTTGGCCCCGGCGGTTACCAGGTGGGCAACTTCCCGCCACAGTGGACTGAATGGAACGGCAAATACCGCGATACAGTCCGTGATTTCTGGCGCGGCGAGCACGCCACACTGGGTGAATTCGCTTCCCGCCTGACCGGTTCCGCGGACCTCTACGAAAGCTCCGCCCGCCGCCCGGTGGCCTCCATCAACTTCGTCACGGCCCACGACGGCTTCACCATGCGCGACCTCGTGTCCTACAACGAGAAGCACAACGACGCCAACGGTGAAGGCAACAACGACGGCGAGTCGCACAACCGGTCCTGGAACTGCGGCGAAGAGGGCGACACGGACGACGAAAAAGTCCTGACGCTCCGCGCGCGCCAGCAGCGGAACTTCCTGGCTACCCTCCTGCTCTCGCAGGGTGTCCCCATGGTGCTCCACGGCGACGAACTCGGCCGCACGCAGCAGGGCAACAACAACACCTACTGCCAGGACTCCGAGCTGAGCTGGATCCACTGGGATGCCATGGACCAGCCGCTGGTCGAATTCACCTCCTTCGTGAACAAACTCCGGCGCGACCACCCCACCTTCCGGCGCAGCCGCTTCTTCGACGGCCGGCCCGTCCGGCGTGGCGAAGGCGAGAAGCTGCCCGACATCGTCTGGCTGCGGACCGACGGCACCGAAATGCTGCCCGAGGACTGGGGCAACGGGTTTGGCCGCACCATCGGCGTCTTCTACAACGGCGACGGCATCCAGGAGAAGGACTTCCGCGGCCGCCGCATCACCGACGACAGCTTCCTCATGACCTTCAACGCCCACGATGACAGTGTGGACTTCCTCCTTCCGTCAGAGGAGTACGCCCAGTACTGGGAAGTCATGATCGATACCGCAGCCCAGGCAGACGCGTACGAACCGCTCAAGGCCGGCGCCACGATCACCCTGGATGCCAAATCCATGGTGGTCCTGCGGGCCTACTCCGGCCCCGAAGCTGAGGTGGATCTGTCCGCCGCCGCGTCCCTGGCCTCCATGGCCGATCATGAAGAAGCCCAGGTGGAAATGGTGGAGGCGCAGACGCAGGCCGCCGAAGCCAGCGAAGCAAGGGCAAGTGAAGCGAAGGCGGACGAAAAGTGAAGGTCCCCGCTTCCACCTACCGGTTGCAGATCCGGCGCAGCTTCACGCTCTTCGACGCTGCCGCCACCGTCCCGTACCTGAAGGACCTGGGGGCGGACTGGATCTACCTTTCACCGATCCTGACGGCGGAACAGGGCTCGGACCACGGCTATGACGTGACCGACCCTTCCGCCGTCGACCCCGAACGCGGCGGCCCGGAAGGGCTCCTGGCCCTCTCGGCAGCCGCCCGCGAGCACGGCATGGGTGTCCTGGTGGACATTGTGCCGAACCATGTGGGCGTAGCCACGCCCGCGCAGAACCCCTGGTGGTGGTCCCTGCTGAAGGAAGGCAAGGACTCGCCGTACGCGGACGCGTTCGACGTCGAATGGGACCTCGCCGGGGGCAAGGTGCGCCTGCCCATGCTGGGCTCGGACGATGACCTGGACAAGCTGGAAATCGTGGACGGCGAGCTGCGGTACTACGACCACCGGTTCCCGCTGGCCGCCGGCACGTATTCGGCCGGGGACTCCGCGCAGGACGTCCACAACCGCCAGCACTACCAGCTGGTGGGCTGGCGGCGGGCCGACGCCGAGCTGAACTACCGGCGCTTCTTCGCTGTCACCACCCTGGCGGGCATCCGTGTGGAAACGCCCCGCGTTTTTGAAGAAGCCCATGCCGAGGTGGGCCGCTGGTTCACCGAGGGCCTGGTGGACGGGCTCCGCGTGGACCACCCGGACGGCCTGGCCGATCCGGGCGGCTACCTGCGCTGGCTCAAGGACCTCACCGGCGGCGCGTACATCCTGGTGGAGAAAATCCTCGAACCAGGGGAAGTCCTGCCCGGCGAATTCGCCTGCGAAGGGACCACCGGGTACGACGCCCTGGCTGACGTGGACCGGCTCTTTGTTGACCCGGCCGGCCAGCCGGGACTTGATGACCTGGACGCATCCCTGCGCGGCGGCAGCCCCGCGGACTACGCCGGGATGATCCGCGGCACCAAGCGCATGATCGCGGACGGCATCCTGCGCTCCGAGGTGCTCCGGCTGGCCCGGCTGGTGCCGGAGTCCGCAGGGTTGTCCGTGGCAGCGGCCGCAGACGCCCTCGCCGAAATCATCGCCGCGTTCCCGGTCTACCGGACGTACCTGCCCACAGGCGCCGAGGTGCTCAAGGAAGCAGCCGGCGCCGCAGCGGGCCACCGGCCGGAGCTGGCAGCCACCGTGGACACGCTCCTGCCCCTGCTGCTGGATCCGGAGCACGCCCTGGCTGTCCGGTTCCAGCAGACCTCCGGCATGGTCATGGCCAAAGGCGTGGAGGACACCGCCTTCTACCGGTACACCCGGCTGGGCACACTCACCGAGGTGGGTGCCGAACCCACCGAGTTCGCACTGGACCCGGCGGAGTTCCACCACCGGATGCAGCGGCGCCACCAGGACATGCCGCTGTCCATGACCACGCTCTCCACCCATGACACCAAGCGCAGCGAGGATGCCAGGGCCAGAATCTCGGTCATCGCCGAACTCCCCGCTGAATGGGCCGGAACCCTTGCCACCCTCCGCAGGCTTGCCCCCATCCCGGACGGCCCGTTCGAGAACCTGCTATGGCAGGCAATTGTGGGCGCCTGGCCCGCCAGCCGGGAACGGCTCCAGGGCTACGCGGAGAAGGCGGCCCGCGAGGCCGGCAACTCCACCACCTGGACCGAACCCAACGAAGCCTTCGAGGCGGCCGTCACGGCAGCAGTGGATGCCGTGTTCGACAACACCGAAGTGGCGGCAGCCCTCACGGCGTTTGTGGACACCATCGATGCGCACGCAGCGTCCAACTCGCTCTCCGCCAAGCTGGTCCAGCTGGCCATGCCGGGCGTGCCGGATGTCTACCAGGGCAGCGAATTCTGGGAACGGTCCCTGACCGATCCGGACAACCGCCGCCCCGTGGACTTCGGTGAACGCCGCGACGAACTGGCGCGCATCGACGCCGGGACCTTGCCCGCCGCGGGCACGGAGGCCAGCAAGCTCCTGGTCACCTCGCGGGCATTGCGGCTGCGGCGGGACCGGCCCGAGCTTTTTGCCGGCTACAGCCCGGTGCAGGCCGCCGGTGCGGCGGCCGGCCACCTCGTGGCCTTCTCCCGTGGTGCGGATGCGGACGGCGCACTCGCCCTGGCCACCAGGCTCCCTGCGGGACTGGCGGCCGGCGGCGGCTGGCGCGATACCGCCGTCGAGCTTTCCGTGCCGATGCGGGACGAACTCACCGGTGCCGGGTATGGGCCCGGCAGCGTCCCGGTGGCCGAACTGCTGGGCACCTATCCGGTGGCCCTGCTGGTACCAGCGAATGGAGCAACCCGATGACCCTGGTACACAACGGCACTGCCCGTTTTGACGTCTGGGCGCCGGACGCAGCCACCGTGGTGCTGGCGGCAGACGGCCGGGAATACCCGATGGAAAAGGTCCACTCCGCTCCCGGCACTGAAGGCTGGTGGTCCGCCCCGGACGCGCCAGCCTTTGGCGAAGTCGATTACGGGTACCTGCTCGACGGCGACACCACCCCGGTGCCGGATCCCCGGTCCCGTCGGGTTCCTGACGGCGTCCACGGCCTCTCCCGGACGTTCGATCCTGCCGCGCACCACTGGCAGGACGGCAACTGGCAGGGCAAGGAGCTGCAGGGGTCGGTGATCTACGAACTGCACGTGGGCACCTTCACGCCCGAAGGAACCCTGGACGCCGCGGCCGCCAAACTGGACTACCTCGCGGACCTCGGCGTCGGGTTTGTGGAACTGCTTCCCGTCAACGGCTTCAACGGCACGCACAACTGGGGCTACGACGGCGTCCAGTGGTGCGCGGTCCACGAAGGTTACGGCGGGCCGGCGGCCTACCAGCGGTTTGTCGACGCCGCGCACGCTGCGGGCCTGGGCGTTATCCAGGACGTCGTCTACAACCACCTTGGCCCCAGTGGCAACTACCTGCCCAAATTCGGTCCGTACCTGAAGCAGGGCGACGCCAACACCTGGGGCGACTCCGTCAACCTGGACGGTGCGGGCTCGGATGTTGTCCGGGAGTACATCCTGGACAACGCCGCGCTCTGGCTGCGGGACTACCACGTGGACGGACTCCGGCTTGATGCCGTGCACGCCCTGCGGGACGAGCGTGCTGTGCACATCCTGGAGGAGCTCGGTGCCCTGGGCGATGCTGTCGCCGCCGAGACCGGACTGGCCAAGACCCTCATCGCCGAATCCGACCTGAACAATCCGCGGTTGATGTACCCACGGGATGTCAACGGCTACGGCCTGGCGGGGCAGTGGAGCGACGACTTCCACCATGCCGTGCACGTCAGTGTCAGCGGCGAAACCACGGGCTACTACGGGGACTTCGCCTCGCTGGCCGTCCTGGCCAAGGTACTCAAGGATGGCTTCCTGCACGACGGCAGCTACTCCAGCTTCCGCGGCCGCCACCACGGCCGGCCCATCGACGCCTCGCTGGTGCACCCGGCGGCGCTGGTGGTCTGCAACCAGAACCACGACCAGATCGGCAACCGGGCCACGGGGGACAGGCTCTCCCAGTCACTCTCCCATGGCCAGTTGGCCCTCGCCGCGGTGCTCACGCTGACCTCGCCGTTCACACCCATGCTGTTTATGGGTGAGGAGTTTGCCGCCAGCACGCCTTGGCAGTTCTTCACCTCGCATCCCGAACCCGAACTGGGCAAGGCCACCGCCGAGGGCCGGATCAAGGAATTTGAACGGATGGGCTGGGATCCCGCGGTGGTTCCCGATCCGCAGGATCCGGAGTCCTTCCACCGGTCCAAGCTCAACTGGGATGAAGCCGGCACCGGCGATCACGCCCGGTTGCTGGACCTGTACCGGTCCCTGGCTGCGGTGCGCCGGGACCACCCGGAACTGGCCGGGCTCGGTTTTGCGGAGACCACGGTGGAGTTTGACGACGCCGCCGGCTGGCTGCGCTTCCGGCGCGGCAGCGTCGAGGTGCTGCTGAATTTTGCGGACGCCGAAGCCCGGCTGGAGGACGTCGCCGGCTCGGTCCTGCTCGCCACGGACGCCGGCACGGAACTGGCTGCCGGCACCCTGGTCCTGCAGCCGTGGAGTGCAGCCATCGTCAAGGCCTGACGTTTGGTTACGCCCCGGGCTGCGCTGTCAGCCTGGGGCGTAACTTCGTCCCTCCCTGCGTGTTGTGCGGGTCACAACTGGCAGGATGGAAGTATGACTTATTCTGCAGCGGAGAACCGCTACGAATCCATGCCCTACCGCCGGGTCGGCCGCAGCGGCCTGAAGCTGCCCGCCATTTCCCTGGGCCTGTGGCACAACTTCGGCGACGACAAGCGCTTCGACGAACAGCGCGCCATCCTGCGCCGCGCCTTCGACCTGGGTGTCAACCACTTTGACCTGGCCAACAACTACGGCCCGCCGGACGGCACCGCGGAGACCAACTTCGGCCGGCACCTGCAGGACGACTTCAAGCCGTACCGCGACGAACTCGTGATCTCCACGAAGGCCGGCTACTACATGTGGCCCGGCCCCTACGGCGAGTGGGGATCGCGCAAGTACCTGCTTTCCAGCCTGGACCAGTCCCTGCAGCGCATGGGCCTGGACTACGTGGACATCTTCTACAGCCACCGGCCGGACCCGGAAACGCCCATGGAAGAGACCATGGGCGCCCTGGACTACGCCGTGCGCTCCGGCAAGGCCCTGTACGCGGGCATCTCCTCCTACACCCCGGAGCAGACCCTCGAAGCGGCCCGGATCCTCAAGGACCTCGGCACGCCGCTGCTCATCCACCAGCCCAGCTACTCGATGCTGAACCGCTGGACCGAAAACGGCACCCCCAACCTGTACGAGGCCCTCGACCAGGTGGGTGCAGGGTCCATCGCCTTCTCGCCGCTGGCGCAGGGGATGCTCACGGACCGCTACCTCAACGGCATCCCCGCCGACTCCCGCGCCGCCAAGGCCCGGTTCCTGTCCGAGGACGCCATCACGGACGAGAAGCTGGACCGGATCCGCGGGCTGAACAGCATCGCCGCCGGCCGCGACCAGACCCTGGCACAGATGGCCATCGCCTGGCTCCTCCGCGACCAGCCCAAGGGCACCCCGGTGACGTCAGCGCTGGTGGGTGCCTCCAGCGTGCGCCAGCTTGAGGACACCCTGGGCGCCCTCAACAACCTCGGCTTCACCGAAGCGGAACTGACCGCGATCGATGAGTTCGCCGTCGATTCGGACATCAGCCGCTGGAAGCAGAACGCCTGAGCCTTTTGTTGCTGGGCGGTGCCGGGGAACAATCCCCGGCACCGCCCTGTTGGGTATCATGAAAAGGCGCCGTTTGGCGCCATGCCTGCCGGCCGCCGTCGTACGTATTCTGCAGCGGAAGCCAGCGGGCTGACGTATGTCATAAAGGAGTTCCGTGTCTTCACATCCGATCCGTGTTGCAATCGTCGGCGTTGGCAACTGCGCCGCCTCGCTGGTCCAGGGCGTCCAGTACTACAAGGACGCCGATCCTGCGGCCACCATTCCCGGCCTGATGCACGTTGAGTTTGGCCAGTACCACGTGGGCGACGTTGAGTTCGTTGCCGCGTTTGATGTTGATGGCAAGAAGATCGGCGTTGACCTTGCGGATGCCATCCTGGCCAGCGAAAACAACACCATCAAGATCGCCGACGTGCCGCCCACAGGCGTCACGGTCCAGCGCGGCCACACCCTGGACGGCCTGGGCAAGTACTACCTCGAGACCATTGAACAGTCCACGGAAGAGCCCGTGGACGTGGTTCAGGCACTCAAGGACGCCAAGGTCGACGTGATGGTCTGCTACCTGCCCGTGGGATCCCAGGCCGCCGCCGAGTTCTATGCCCAGGCCGCCATCGATGCGGGCGTGGGGTTCGTCAACGCCCTGCCCGTCTTCATCGCCGGCACCAAGGAATGGGCGGACAAGTTCACCGCCGCCGGCGTGCCGATCGTGGGCGACGACATCAAGAGCCAGATCGGTGCCACCATCACGCACCGCGTCATGGCCAAGCTGTTCGAGGACCGCGGCGTCACCCTTGACCGCACCTACCAGCTGAACGTGGGCGGCAACATGGACTTCAAGAACATGCTGGAGCGTGACCGCCTGGAGTCCAAAAAGATCTCCAAAACCCAGGCCGTGACGTCCAACGTTCAGGCCGAACTCGCCGCCAAGGACGTCCACATCGGCCCGTCGGACTACGTCCAGTGGCTCGATGACCGCAAATGGGCGTTTGTCCGGCTCGAGGGCCGCAACTTCGGCGACGCCCCCGTATCGCTGGAGTACAAGCTGGAGGTCTGGGATTCGCCCAACTCCGCCGGCGTGATCATCGACGCCATCCGCGCGGCGAAGATCGGCCTGGACCGTGGTGTGGGCGGGCCGCTGCTCTCCGCATCGAGCTACTTCATGAAGTCGCCGCCGGAGCAGTTCAACGACGACCTCGCCCGCGAGAAGGTCGAAGCCTTCATCCGCGGCGACCTGGAGCGCTAAGCCCTCCCCACCCTCCCGTTGCCCTATCACCTATGGTCGCCAAACGCCTTGTTTGGGGACCATAGGTGATAGGGCAACGTGCGTTCAGGCCTGGCGCAGTGCCGCCCGGATCTGGCCAACGGCGCCGCGGAAGTCCCGGGCAAGGTCGTCGGCGTTGAACTTGAAGTACCGCCAGCCGGCAGCATGGAAGGCTGCATCCCGCCGGTTGTCGCGGGACTGCTGTTCGCGGCTGAGGTGATGGCCGCCGTCGTACTGGATCGCGATGCGGCGGGCCCGGTACCCGAGGTCGGCGGCCGGCGAGTAGGGATCGGCCGGATCGATCCGGACCTGAAGGCCGGGCTCGGGGAGCCCGGCGTCTGTCAGGGCCAGGCGCAGGAACGTCTCAGGGGCGGAGTCTGAACCGCAACGGACAAGTTCGACGGCGGTACGCGCCTTGACGATGACCTTGAGCTTTGGGTGCCGGGAAGCGACCAGCCGCAGCTCCTGGACGCTGGACCAGGCTTCCGTCCGCAGCTCGAGGCCGGGGCGGGGCGGGCGCACCAGCTGGTCGCCGACCGCCACCAGATGCTCCAACGGCAAACGCCTGGCCAGGTCCAGCCAGGTGCGCGCTGGGGTGGACAGGTGGATGCCCTCCCAGCACATGGTCTCGTCAGGGAAAGCAAGAACGGTGTGGCCCACCACCCCGGAGCGTCGGGCTGGCGGCAAGGCCCTGGGCTTACTCAGGTGCAGTTCGCGGCTGTCCTGGAGCCACGGCGGCAACCACAGGCCCAGCAGCGCGGCAGCCGTCAGATGGGATATCCAGGCGCCGGGCGTGGCCGCGGAGAGTGCCCGTGCCACCCCCGGAAGGTCGAACTCCCAATCCGAGCGCTGGTAGAGCAGGCGCCCGGTGGATGTCAGGTCCGCTGCACGCAGCCGGCCCCGGGTCAGGCCCGCCGCCCGCGCCTCGTGGACGGTGAAAGGCGCGGCGGAGAGTCCTTTTGGGAGGGGCGAGGGCTGGTGCATGTCACCATTGTGGCGCGGAGCCAGGGTGGTCCGCTGAAGTTATCCACAGCCCCCGTTGCGCTATCAGTTGTGGTCCCTAAAGCCCCCTTTTGGGGACCCTAAGTGATAGCGCAACGGGGAGGGGAGGGGCCGACGGTTTTAGGCGAGCCCCACCGGGTTTCCGGCGTCGTCCACGTCCATCCGCAGCGCTGCCGGTTCCGGCGGGAGGCCCGGCATGGTCATCACCGCGCCGGTCAGGGCCACGATGAAACCCGCACCGGTCTTGGGCAGCAGGTCGCGCACGTGGATGGTGAAGCCTTTGGGGGCACCCAGCCGGGTGGCGTCGTCGGTAAATGAATACTGGGTCTTGGCCATGCAGATTGGCAGGTTGCCCCACCCGTTCCGCTCGATGTCGGCGAGCCGCTTCAGGGCCGGCACCGAGAAGTCCACGCCGTCCGCCCCGTAGATCTCCTGCGCGATGGTCCGGATCTTCTCCTCCACAGGCATGTCCAGGGGGTACAGGTGCCGGAAGCTGGTGGGTTCCGTCAGGGCCTGTGCCACCAGGGCCGCCAGTTCATCGCCCCCGGCGCCGCCGCCGCCGTGTCCCCAAACGTCCGCGACGGCGGCCGGAACGCCTTCAGCGGCGCACCAGGCCAGGAGCCAGTCCAGTTCCTCCTGCGTGTCCGAGGAGAACCGGTTGATGGCGACCACCGGCGGGACGCCGAATTTTTCCACGTTCCGTACGTGCCGGCGGAGGTTGGCCACGCCGGCTTCCAGCGCCGCCAGGTCAGGGCGGGTCAGCTGGTCCCTGGCTACGCCGCCCTGCATCTTCAGGGCCCGGACCGTCGCCACAACCACCACCGCGGACGGCGCAACCCCGCCCGTGCGGGCCTTGATGTCCATGTATTTCTCGGCCCCCAGGTCGGCGCCGAACCCCGCCTCGGTAACCACAATGTCCGCCAGCCGCCGGGCCGTCTGGGTGGCGATCAGGGAATTGCAGCCATGCGCGATGTTGGCAAACGGGCCCCCGTGGACCAGCGCGGGCGTGCCGGCGATGGTCTGCACCAGGTTGGGCCGGATCGCGTCCTTGAGGAGCAGTGTCAGGACGCCCTGCACCTTAAGGTCGGCCACCGTGACGGGCCTGCGCGCGTAGGTGTAGCCGAACGTGATGCGGCCCAGGCGGTCCCGGAGGTCGGCCAGGTCCGTGGCCAGGCAGAACACGGCCATGACCTCGGAAGCCACGGTAATGTCGAAACCGTCCTGCCGCGGGACGCCCTGGGTGGGTCCACCCAGCCCGATGACCACCTCCCGCAACGCCCTGTCATTCATGTCCAGGACGCGCTTGAACGTCATCCGCCGCGGGTCGATGTCCAGTTCGTTGCCCTGGTAGATGTGGTTGTCCACCAGGGCCATCAGGGCATTGTTGGCGCTGGTCACAGCGTGGAAGTCACCGGTGAAATGCAGGTTGATCTCGTCCATGGGCAGCACCTGCGAATAGCCGCCGCCCGTTGCCCCGCCCTTCATGCCCAGGATGGGCCCGAGCGACGGTTCCCGCAACGCAATCATCACCTTGTGCCCGGCCCGGGCCAGCGAGTCCGCCAGCCCCACCGTGGTGGTGGACTTGCCCTCGCCGGCAGGGGTGGGGGACATGGCCGACACCAGGACCACCTTCCCCGCAGGCCCGGGTGCGTCCAGCAGCGCCGGGTCGATCTTGGCCTTGTATCGTCCGTAGGGCTCCAGCGCCGCGGCGTTGATTCCAGCGGCTTCGGCAATCTCGGTGATGGGCCGGATGGCGGCGGCACGGGCTATCTGCAGATCAGTCGGGAAATCAGACACCGTTGTCCTTTCCTTGGGTTGGCGCCACCGCAGTGGCGTTGACGACGGCGGCCGTCAGGAAGCGGGGATGGCGCGGACCAGGCGGGGCGCGGCTGAGTCGTCGGCAGCGGCGTGGTAACTATCCAGGGTGACCGCCGCCGTGCGCTGCCAGCCGGAACTCTGCGCGCGGATGGCGGCGGCCCGGCCCATGTCAGCCCGGGTGGCCGGATCGTCGTAGAGCGCTTCGAGCGCATCGGCCCAGTCAGCGGCATGATGCCCGTCCACCAGCAGGCCCGTCCGGCCGTGGAAGATGGCACGCGAGAGGCCGCCCACCCGGGTGGCCACCACGGGAGTGCCGCAGGCCTGGGCCTCCAGCGCCACCAGCCCGAAGGATTCGCTGAAGGACGGCATGGCCACCACGTCAGCCGCCCGGAACCAGCCCGCCAGCTCCGGTGCCTTGACCGGCGGAAGCTGCGTGACGACGTCGTCCATTCCTGCCTCGGCAACCAGCCGCCGGAGGTTGAATTCCTTGTTTCCGCTTAGCGAGCCGAGGATGGTGAGCCGGAGGTCGATGTCCGGCCGGCGCTGGCGCAGCAGTGCGGCGGACTTCACCAGGACCTGGGGGCCTTTGAGGCGCTGGATGCGGCCGGCGAAAACCAGGTGGAACGTGTCCGGGCTGATGCCCCGTTCGGCGCGCGACCGGGTGCGGAACGCCGGCGTGAACGTGTTGAGGTCAACGCCCGGGGGAGCGACGTCGATCCGCTCGAAGCTGGCGCCGTAATGGGAGACGAGCTCGCCGGCCTCGGCGCTGGTGTTGGCGATCAGCCTGGCCGCGCCATCCACAATGCGCTGCTCGCCCACTTCGCGCCGCCGCGGTTCGGGCTGTTCACCGGATTCCAGGAGCAGGTTTTTGACCTTGGCCATGGTGTGCATGGTGTGGACCAAGGGCACGTCCCATTGCCGGGACAGTTCCAGGCCGGCCAGTCCGGAGACCCAGTAGTGCGAGTGGATCACGTCGTAGCGCCCGTGCGGCTGGCGGCGGCGGATCTGCTCGATCTCCGCCACCATGGCGTTCACCAGGCCCGGAAGTTCCTCTTTCGGAACCTTCCGCGGCGGCCCGGCCATTACGTTGTGGACGCAGACGCCGGGATCCGGATGTTCAACGGCCGGCTGGTTGGCGGCGGTGGCGCGGGTGAAGATCTCCACCTCGATTCCGGCTTCGGCCAGGGCTTCGGCCAGTTCGCGGACGTACACGTTCATTCCGCCGGCGTCGCCGGAGCCTGGCTGTTCCATCGGCGAGGTGTGGAGGGAGAGCAAAGCAACCCTGCGGATCAGTGCCACGGGATCTCCTTCCGGCCGCCGGCGCGAGTGCCGGGCGAGGCTGCAGTGCGCATTCGGTAAAACACTACTCCCAACTTAACGCCCGCTGCCCCGCCACATCTTCCCGAGGTCGGGGAAGGCCTGCTCGTACCCGGCCAGGAGCCTGGCCGCGAGGTCGGCGGAGGCCACCAGCGGATGATGCGCGAACGCGGCGAGGGCGGCTTCCCGGTCCCCGTCCGTCGCGGCCCGGACCGTGAACCGCTCCACGTCCTTGACCTCCCGGAGCAGCTTCAGGCGTGGTTCCGGTGGCGCCGCCTGGGGCAGCGGCACCGCACCTTGGGCGCTGACCGTGCAGGGGAGTTCGACGACGGCGTCCGCGGGCAAACCGGGAATGGCGGCTTCCGCGGGGGCCGGGTCAGCGGGGGCGGGGGTGGCCGGGTGGCCCAGCTGGTCGGGTTGGCCCACCCGGGACCGGGCTGTGCCGGACGCGGCCGGCACCGTGTTGACGGTGTTCAGGATCAGCTGGGTGTCGCCACCGCCGGTCAGAGCGCGCATGGCGGCCAGCGCCACTTGCTCGTAGCCGCCACCGGCCAGGCCTTCTTCGTCCCGGCGCTCGCCGTCCGACCGGGCCTCAGCCAGGTAGCCTTCCTCCCGGGCGAGCCGGGCAGCCTCCCAGAGGCGGAACGCATCCGGCCCGGCGACAGCCAGTTGCGGGTACAGGTCCTGCTGCTGCCGGTGGATGTCCTCGCCCCGGGTCCGCGCCCTTGCGGCGATGGCCAGGCGGGCGGCGTCGTGCCGGTAGTAGTAGTACAGGTACTCGTTGGGAATGGCACCCAGGCCGGCCAGGAACGCCTGCGGGAACAGCCGGCCTTCCTCGAAGCTTTGCAATGCTTCCCGGTCCTCGAGCAGGGCCGGGAGGACATCCGTTCCGCCGGGTGCCAGCCGGTACAGCCAGCCCAGATGGTTCAGCCCGTGGTAGCCCACCCCGGCCAGGCTTCCAGCCGCCAGTGGTGTACCCGCAGCCCGTGCCGCCCGCAGCACCAGGCCGCCGGCCGAGTCGCAGATTCCGATGACCTTGTGGCCCAGCACCGGGCGCAGGGCTTCCGTGACCATGCCGGCCGGGTTGGTGAAGTTGATCAGCCACGCGGCCGGGCAGCGCTGCTTCATCAGCGCCGCCAGCTCCAGCATCCGCGGGATGGTGCGCAGGGCGTACGAGATGCCGCCGGCGCCTGTGGTTTCCTGACCCAGCAGGCCCAGGCCTGCCGCCACCTTCTCGTCAAGGACCCGGCCGCTGGTCCCGCCCGGGCGGATGGCCGCGAAGACCATGTCCACACCATCCAGTGCCTCGGGCAGGCTGGTGCTGCAGCGGACGGCCAGCCGGGCACCCGGTCCGGGCGGCATGCCGGCCAGCACTGCGGCGACGGCGTCGAGGCGGTGCGGATCGACGTCGTACAACACCAGGCTCGAGACCAGGCCGCCGTAGCCGCCGGACGTCAAGGCCCGGTAGATGACTGGGACGCGGAAACCCCCGCCGCCCACAATGAGTAGCCGCATGGGTCCGAGTCTAGGCCTGCCGCCCGCGCGCCCCTATCGGTGGGAAGCGGCGTGGCGTATCGTGCCGGACATGGACGCGATCCCGGCACGCCTTTTCGACCCCCTGGGCGCCGTCCGCGCGCGGACCGGACCGGGGTTCGACCTGCTGCTCGCCGGCACAGTTTTCCAGGACATCATTTTCACCGGACTGCCCAGCGAACCCGAAGCAGGCACCGAAATCTGGAGCGAAGGGATGGGCAGCTGCCCGGGCGGCGTGGCCAACCAGGCCATCGCAGCGGCCCGGCTGGGGCTCCGGACCGGGCTGGCGGCAGCGTTCGGTGACGACGGCTACGGCGACTTCAACTGGAAGATCCTCGCGGACCAGGAACAGGTGGACCTCAGCTTGTCCAGGCGGGTAAAGGGCTGGCACTCGCCGGTGACGGTATCCCTCTGCGTGCAGAAGGACCGTTCCCTGGTGACCCACGGGCATCCGGCACCGGTGACTTCCTCGGAGTTGATCGGGGACCCGCCGCCGGCGCTCGCGGGCATCGCCGAGGTGGGCGTTGAGGTGGAACCGTGGGCCGTGGCCGCGCACCAGGCAGGCGTGAAGCTGTTCGGTGACATCGGCTGGGACCCCAGCGGTGAATGGGCGCCAATCCGGCTGGAGAACCTGAAGTACTTCCACGGGTTCCTGCCCAACCAGCGCGAGGCAATGGCCCTGACCGGGAAGGACAACCCGTGGTCCGCCCTCTATGCGCTGGCCGACCGGGTGCCCGTCGCCGTTGTGACCCTCGGCCAGCAGGGAGCCATGGCGGTGGACTCCGAAACGGGGGAGGAGGAGTGGGTGCCCTCGCTGCCCGTTAAGGCACTGGACCCCACCGGCGCCGGCGACTGCTTCGATGCTGCGTTTATTGTGGGCAGCCTGGCGGGCTGGCCGTTGGGCAACCGGCTCCGGTTCGCCAACCTGTGCGCAGCCCTGTCGGTGCAGGAAGTGGGCGGCTCGCTGGCCGCGCCGGGCTGGGGCGACATTGCCGACTGGTGGAAACGCGCCAACGCCCGGCCGGAACGGCAGACCAGCCAGTGGCTGCGGCGCTTCGGTTTCCTGTCCGAGATCATCCAGGACGTCCCGCCCACGGCCCAGCGCCGGGCCTCAGCCACCATTGCGCACCTCTCGGACGCCTGAACCCGCGGCAGGGCGGCGATTATCCGGCCGGTAGCGCCAGCACTAGAATCACTAGGGTGACTTACCCCGCAGCACCCGGCCCCACCAGCACTGACCCCGGACAGGATCCCCGCAACGAGAGGTCAGCCGTCATTGACCTGGCCGCCGTCCGGCACAACGTCCGCCGGCTTGCCGCGGCAGCCTCGCCGGCCAAAGTGATGGCCGTGGTCAAAGCCGATGCCTACGGCCATGGCGCCGTCCCCGTGGCCCGGGCCGCACTCGAGGCCGGCGCCGCCTGGTTGGGGGTTGCCCATATCTCCGAGGCACTGTCCCTCCGCGCGGCGGGTATCGACGCCCCGCTCCTGGCCTGGCTGCACACCACGGAAAGCAACTTCGGCGCGGCCGTTGCCGCCGGCGTCGACATCGGCTGCTCGGGCTGGGAACTGGACCGCATCGTCGCTGCCGCCCGCGAGCAGGAACGCCCCGCCCGGATCCACCTGAAAGTGGACACCGGCCTGGGCCGGAACGGCGCCACCACCGGCACCTGGGACACGCTGGTGGGCGAAGCCATGGAATACCAGGACCAGGGCCTGCTCCGCGTGGTGGGCATCTTTTCGCACCTCGCGGTGGCGGACGAGCCGGACCGGCCAGAGACGGACCAGCAGCTGGCCCTGTTCAAGGAAGTACTGGCCGTGGCGGAGGACGCCGGGGTGGATCCCGAGGTGCGCCACCTGGCCAACACCCCCGCCACGCTGTCCCGGCCCGACACCCATTTCGACCTGGTCCGGGTGGGCCTGGGCATCTACGGCCTGTCCCCGTTCGAGGACCTCACTGCCGCGGAACTCGGCCTGCGCCCGGCCATGACGCTGCGCACCGTGGTGTCGCAGTGCAAGCAGGTTCCGGCCGGGCAGGGCGTGTCCTACGGCCTGAACTACCGCACTGCCGCCGACACAACGCTGGGCCTCATCCCGCTCGGCTATGCCGATGGTGTGCCGCGCGTGGCAACGGGCGGCCCGGTCCGGATTGCCGGCACCACCTACCCCGTGGTGGGGCGGATCGCCATGGACCAGATGGTCATCGACCTGGGTGGGGCCTCCGGGGCGGAGGCCGGCCTGTCCGGAGCCGAGGCGGTCCTGTTCGGCGACGGGGCCGACGGCGGTCCCACAGCTGACGACTGGGCCCGCGCCGCCGGGACCATCAACTACGAGATTGTCACCAGGATCAGCCCGCGCGTCCCGCGCCGTTTTATTAATGAGCCCGATGATGGTGCGGAGGGCGCCGCGTGAGCGGGTCCGGCCAGCCCGCCTGGGAGCTCACGGTCCAGGCGACGACGGCGGAGCTGACCCATGCGCTCGCGGCCAGGCTGGCGGTGGTCCTCGACGCCGGGGACCTGCTGGTGCTCTCCGGCGAGCTGGGTGCCGGCAAAACCACGTTCACGCAGGGCCTGGCCGAGGGTCTGGGGGTCCGGGCCGGCGTCATTTCGCCCACCTTTGTGCTGGTCCGCATCCATCCCAACCTCGCCGACGGTCCCCGGCCCGGCGGACCGGACCTGGTCCACGTGGATGCTTACCGGCTCGGGTCGGCCGCGGAGATTGATGATATCGACCTGGAGAACACGCTGGATTCCGCCGTCACTGTGGTGGAGTGGGGCCGTGACCGGGTGGAGCACCTGAGCAACAGCCGGCTCGAGATCGACCTGCACCGGGCCATCGGCCTGGCCGGCGCTGCCACCGCTGGAGCGGCCGCCGGTTTACCGGCCCAGGAGGCCCCAACGGAGCAGGGCGCCGGCTTCCTGGACTTTGATACCGACGAAACAGACGAACCCCGCACCATTGTGCTGCGGGGGTACGGTCCGCGCTGGCCAGCTGCCCCGGACCTTGCCCTTCCCGAAGGAGATCCGCATGCTGATCCTCGCCATTGACACCTCCGCCGTGGCCAGCGCCGCCCTGGTGTCGGATGACGCGCTCGAGGGCATGGTGGCCGGTTTCGCCACCGAGGATACCCGCAGCCACGCCGAAGTGCTGGCCCCGGGCATCCAGGACATGCTGGCCACTGCCGGTGTTGCGGGAACGGACATCGATGCCCTGGTGGTGGGTGTGGGCCCCGGGCCGTTCACGGGCCTGCGCTCCGGCATCGCCACGGCCCGCACCCTGGCCTACGTCTGGGGCAAGCCGCTGCACGGACTCATGAGCCTGGACGCGGTGGCCCTGGAAGTGGCGGAGTCCACCGCAGCCGTTCCGGAATTCCTGGTGGCCACCGACGCCCGGCGTAAAGAGGTGTACTGGGCCCGGTACACCCTGGCGCCCGGGCAGCTGCCCGAACTGGTGGACGGTCCGCACGTCGGTTTCGCTGCTGACCTTCCGGACCTGCCGGCCTTTGGCGCAGGCGCCGGGCTGTACGCCGATGTGCTCCGCGCTGACCCGGCCTTCGTCCGGGAGCAGCCCGATGCCCTGTACCTGGGCCAGTTTGCGCTGGCCCGGCTCGCGTCCGGCGGAACCCTGCCCGACTCCACCCCCCTGTACCTGCGCGAATCCGACGCACAGGTACCCGGACCCCGCAAGCGTGCCCTGTGACCGCCGACGGACCCGCCCGCCTCGAGGGCATCACCCTCCGGCCCATGACCCTTGACGACGTCGCCGCCGTCAACGCGCTGGAGCAGCGGCTTTTCCCGGTGGACGCCTGGCCGCTGCACATGTTCCTTTCCGAACTGTCCCAGCCGGACACCCGGCACTACCTGGTGGCGGAGGACACTGCCGGGATCGTGGGCTACGCCGGCCTGATGTGCATCGAGCCCATCGCGGACGTCCAGACCATCGCCGTCGTGCCCGAACAGGAAGGCCGCGGCATCGGCAGTACCCTCCTGACCCTCCTGATCGACGAAGCCCGGGCGCGGCGGGCAGCCGACGTGCTCCTGGAGGTCAGGGCGGACAATCCCCGGGCGCAGGCACTGTACGTCCGTTTCGGCTTCGAACAGATCCATATCCGACAGCGCTATTACCGCGACGGCGTCGACGCCCTCATCATGAGGCTGCAGCTCGACGGCGGCAGCGGAACCACGGAAGCAGGCCAGCAATGAACCGGACACAGCCACTGGTGCTGGGGATCGAATCCTCCTGCGACGAAACGGGGGTAGGCATCGTGCGGGGGACCACCCTGCTGACCAACACCGTCTCCTCGTCCATGGACGAGCACGTCCGGTTCGGCGGTGTTATTCCCGAAATTGCGTCCCGGGCGCACCTGGACGCCTTCATCCCCACCCTGGACGCGGCATTGTCCGACGCCGGTGTGCGGCTGGACGAGGTGGATGCCATCGCCGTCACCGCCGGGCCTGGGCTGGCAGGTGCCCTGATGGTGGGCGTGTGCGCCGCGAAGGCCCTGGCCGTTGCCACCGGGAAGCCCCTCTACGCGATCAACCACCTGGTGGCACACGTGGGGGTGGGGCTCCTGGCGCCGGACGGCGGCGGGCGCGCCCCGGAACTGCCGGCCAACCTTGGCGCGCTGCTGGTTTCCGGCGGACATACCGAAATCCTGAAGATCAACAACATCACCGATGACGTGGTCCTCCTGGGCTCCACCATCGACGACGCCGCCGGAGAAGCATACGACAAAGTGGCCCGCATCCTGGGGCTGGGGTACCCGGGCGGGCCGGCGATCGACGCCGTGGCCCGGACCGGCAACCGTGCCGCCATCAGGTTTCCCCGTGGCCTGAGCCAGCCTAAATACATGGGAACCGCCGAAGAGCCCGGCAAGCACCGCTACGACTGGTCCTTCAGCGGGCTTAAGACAGCAGTGGCCCGCTGCGTGGAGCAGTTCGAGGCTCGCGGCGAGGAGGTGCCGGTGGCGGACATCGCCGCAGCCTTCCAGGAGGCGGTGGTGGACGTGGTGTCCGCCAAGGCGGTCCTGGCCTGCCGGGAGCACGCGATCAAGGACGTGCTGCTGGGCGGCGGCGTCGCCGCCAACTCCCGGCTTCGCGAACTGACGGGCCAGCGCTGCACGTCCGCCGGGATCCGGCTGCACGTGCCGCCGCTGGGGCTGTGCACCGACAACGGGGCCATGGTGGCTGCCCTGGGAGCGCAGCTGGTGATGGCCGGCAAGGAGCCCAGCGGGATCGCCTTCGCCCCGGACTCCTCCCTCCCGGTCACAGCGGTCTCACTCCCGGCCTGACCCCCCGCCTGAAGCCCCCGTTGCGCTATCACTTATGGTCCCCAAACCGCCGGTTTGGGGACCATAAGTGATAGCGCAACGGGGACGGGGGAAAGCGGGGACGGGGACGGGGGAAAGCGGGGACGGGGGAAAGCGGGGACGGGGCGGAGGTCGGGCGGTTAGGCCGTGGGGCCGTTCCGCATCTGCTTGACCAGGTCCAGCACCACGGCCTGGAGGTTCCCGCTGTTTTCTGCGGCGACCCGGCGCTGCCGCTGGTAGCCGGCGCCGCGGTTGATGATCTTTTCCACGTCGGCCAGTTCATCGGCGCAGCCCAGCTTGGCGGCCACCGGCTCCAACCGGTTCAGGGTCTCCAGCAGGTGATCCGTGACCAGCTGCTCCTTGCCGGCGGCGTCCAGGATGATGATCGCCTCCATCCCGTACCGGGCCGCCCGCCATTTGTTCTCCTGGATGTGCCACGGCGGCATGGTGGGGATGGTGCCGCCGCTGTCCAGGGTGGTGGAGAACTCATCCACCAGGCACTGGGTGAGGGCAGCGATGGCGCCCACTTCCTCGAGTGTGGCCAGGCCGTCGCAGATCCGCATCTCGATGGTGCCCAGGTTGGGGACCGGCCGGATGTCCCAACGGATCTCGGACAGGGTGTCGATCACCCCGGTGGTGAACATGTCCTGCACATAGGACTCGTAGTCGGCCCAGGAGGAGAACTGGAACGGCAGGCCGGCGGTGGGAAGCTGCTGGAACATCAACGCCCGGTGCGAGGCATACCCGGTGTCCTCGCCGCCCCAGAAGGGGCTGGACGCGGACAACGCCTGGAAATGCGGGAAGTAGTTGACCAGGCCATCAAGCACCGGCAGCGCTTTTTCCCGGCGGTCCAGGCCCACGTGGACGTGGACACCGTAGATGACCATCTGACGGCCCCACCACTGGGTCCTGTCGATCAGCTTCGCGTACCTGGCCTTGTCCGTGACAGGCTGCAGCTGGGGCGGGCTGAACGGGTGGCTGCCGGCGCAGAACAGCTCCACACCCATGGGGTCCGTGATTTCGCGCACAGCAGCGAGGGACCGGCTGAGGTCCTCCTTGGCTTCGGCAGCGGTTTCACAGATGCCCGTGACCAGCTCCACGGTGTTCAGCAGCAGTTCCTGCTTGATGTGTGGGTGTTCATCGTCTTCGTTGAGCTCCGGGTGGCGCGCGGCCACGCCACGGAGCACCTGGTTGGCCACGGAGGCCAGCTCGCCCGTTTCACCGTCCACCAGGGCCAGTTCCCATTCCACACCAAGGGTTGATTGCCTCGATTGTGCGAAGTCGATCTGCACGCGTTTCCTTACTGTCCGGTTTGCCGCTGGCTCGCGCCGCTGACAGGCAATGGCTGGCAGGCGAACGGGTGGTCCAAGTCTAGTGCAGGGGTAGCATCGTACTGATGGTTATGTTCCAGCGCCTGCCTCAACGACTTTCCAAAACCCTCCCCTTCCTCGCGGCGGCAGCGGCCCTTGCCCTCACCTCGTGCACCGCCACGCCGCCGCCTGCGACGCCGTCGGAATCCCCGTCCGGTTCCACAGCTGCGGCCGCCCCGTCGCCAAGTACGACGCCGGTCCCCACCACCGCGCCCCCGGCACCTGATCCCGGTTCCCGGGCCTTGGGGTGGGGCCCCGAGCAGCGCGACCAGGGCGCCGCCGCGGCAGCGGTGGCCGCCATGGACACCGGCCAGAAGGCCGGCCAGGTGCTGCTGCCGTTCTTTAAGGGCACCGACGCTGCCGCGCACGCCGCCGTTATTGAACGTCTGCACCTCTCCGGGGCCATCATCATGGGTGACAACGTGCCCAAGGGGCCGCAGGGGCAGGTTGATCCCGCCGCGATGACCGCCGCCAACCAACAGCTCGCCACCGCGACCAGGGCGGATGGGGATTCATGGCCGGGCCTGATCGGTGTGGATCAGGAAGGCGGAGTGGTGGCGCGGCTGGGCCTGCCCCTGACGGAATGGCCTGCGCCGATGAGCTTCGGGGCTGCCGGCAGCGAACCGCTGGCCCGCGAAGCCGGCGGCGGGCTGGCCGCTGAACTGGCACCGCTCGGGTTCACCGTTGACTTCGCGCCGGACACCGACGTGACCATCGGGCCCAAGGACCCCACCATCGGTGCCCGGTCCATGTCCTCGGATCCGGACGCTGCCGCTGCCCTGGGGGCCGCGTTCTCCCACGGCATGCTGGGCGCGGGGATCCTGCCCGTTGCCAAGCATTTCCCGGGCCATGGCTCCGTGACAGCCGATTCGCACCTCAGCCTGCCCGTGCAGCCCGCCACCGTTGAGGAACTCCGCGGCCGGGACTGGAAACCGTTCCAGGCGGCCGTAGCCGGCGGAGCGCCGATGATCATGACCGGGCACATTGCGGTTCCAGCGCTGGAACCCGGCGTTCCGGCGTCGCTCTCCGCCCCCACGTACCAGGCGCTGCGCGGCCTGGGCTTCAATGGCGTGGCCGTCACGGACGCCCTGAACATGGAAGCGGTGAACAAGCAGTACCCGTCCGGCGCCGCTGCCGTTAAGGCCCTGGCCGCAGGCGCCGACCTGCTGCTGATGCCGGCCGACGTGGATCAGGCCCATGCCGCCATTGTCCGGGCCGTCGCATCCGGCGAGCTCTCCGCGCAGCGGCTGGACGAGGCTGCAACGCGGGTGGCCACGATGATGACGTGGCGCGGCCGGACCGGAGCCCCGCAAGGCGCTGCGCCCGGCAGCGGTGCGGCACTCTCCGCCAAGGTCTCGGCGGCCGCGGTGACGGTCCTGTCCGGGCCCTGCACCGGGCCGCTGGTGCCGGGTGCCGTCCAGGTGACCGGCGGCGGTCCCGGCGACCGGGAACGTTTTGCGGCCGCCGCCGCCCGCGCCGGGCTCGCCGTGGGCTCCGGGCCGGTGGTGAACCTGATCGGCTATGGCGGCCGCCCGGCCGGTGGGGACATTGCCGTGGCCCTGGACGCACCCTGGCCGCTGCAGGAATCCGCCGCACCCGTGAAACTGGCCGTCTACGGCCGATCCGACGGCGCTTTCGACGCGCTGGCAGCAGTGCTGGCCGGAAAGGCGACCGCGCCCGGGAAGCTCCCGGCCGCCGTCGGCAGCTTCCCGCTCGGAACGGGCTGCGCGCCCTGACCCCGGGAACGTGCGCGAAGGCGTTTTAATGAAGGGTGCCCATTCTGAATAAAGACATGACCCTCTGCATCTCGCTCTCCGCACGGCCCAGCAACAACGGGACGCGCTTCCACAACCACCTGTACGGGCAGTTGGGGCTGAACTGGATCTACAAGGCGTTTGCCCCCACCAACCTGGAGCAGGCCATCGCCGGCGTGCGCGGGCTGGGCATCCGGGGCTGCGCGGTGTCCATGCCGTTCAAGGAGGACGTGATGGCGCTGGTGGACGAGATGGACGATTCCGCCACGGCGATCGAATCCGTCAACACGATCGTGAACACGGATGGCCATCTCAAGGCCTACAACACCGACTACACCGCCATCGAGCAGCTGCTGGCCAGCAACGCCGTCCCCACGGACTGGTCTGTCCTGGTCCAGGGCGCCGGCGGCATGGCCAAAGCCACGGTGGCAGCCCTCCGGGACGCCGGCTTCACGGACGTTACGGTCATCGCCCGGAATGAAGCCACGGGCCCGGCGCTCGCCGGTCAGTACGGTTTCGCCTGGCGGCCGGAGCTCGACGCCGGTTCAGCGGACCTGATCATCAACGTCACGCCGCTGGGCATGGCAGGCGGCCCGGACGCGGACGCGCTGGCGTTCCCCGCCACGGCCATTGACGCCGCCCGGATGGTGTTCGACGTGGTGGCGCTGCCAGCCGAGACACCATTGATCAAGGCGGCACGGGCGGCCGGGAAACCTGTGATTACGGGGGCCGAGGTGGCCACCATCCAGGCGCTGGAACAATTTGTGCTCTACACCGGAACCCGGCCCACCGCTGAGCAGGTCCGGGCCGCTGAAGACTTCATGAGGGCGCAATAGTCCCTGCTGTGCTGGAGCTCAGACCGGCTCCACCACTACCGCCACCCGGTCCTCGCCGATGCGCGTCAGGACCAGGGTGGCGGTCTTCCCGCCGCCCTTTTTGGCGGAATGCGACTTGCCGGCGGGCAGCAGCTGTTTGCGGAGTTCCTCGGGCGTCACGGCGGTGCCGCGCTTCTTGATGTCCAGCACGGTGATGCGTTCCTGCTTCACCCACGCTTTAAGCGCCTTGACGTTGTGCGGCATCACCTGCCGGACTTTGTACGCCCGGGCGAAGGGCGTGTCCACCAGTGTGGGTGCGCAGATGTAAGCGATGTGCTCGTCCACCAGGTGCCCGCCCAGCTGAAGGGCGACGTCGGCCACCAGGCCTGCGCGGATCACCGCACCATCCGGTTCGTACAGGTAGCCCTCGACTGGGCCCACCGCAGGTACCGGACCCGCACCAAAGTCCTGGCCGCTGGTCAATTCCGCTGCACCGTGCGGGCTGAGCACCAGGGCGGCACGCCGGATGTCCGGGCGCCGGACCGCGTTGAACCAGAGCGCCACCTCGGTGACGTCGCCGCCCACCGACACCCACTGTGCCTCGCAGTCGGCAGGTACCGACTCGTGCGGCATGCCCGGCCCCATCTTCACGCCCACCGCGCGGCCGGAGGCAGCCAGGGCTTCGACGAAAGACAGCGGCGGGGAGAAGGCTTCGGGATCCCAGATGCGTTTGGTGCCCGAGGTGGAGGTGACCCGGCGTGCGGGATCCAGCCAGACGCCGTCGACCCCGTCCAGCGGAACGGACGTGGCGTCGGCGTGGACCACCGTGGCGTTGGGGAAGGGGATGAGGTTCACGGTGGCGCAGGCAGCAGTGGTCTCGTCCATTTCCACTGCCGTGACGTTGATGTCCATGGAGGCAAGCGCCAGCGAGTCCGCGGCCAGGCCGCAGCCCAGGTCGGCCACATGGCTGATGCCGGCAGCCGCAAACCGCTGGGCGTGGCGGGCGGCAACACTCAGGCGGGTGGCCTGCTCAAGTCCCGCCTGGGTGAACAGCATCCGGGACGCGAACTCCCCGAACTTGGCTTCGGCCTTGGTGCGCAGCCGGGACTGGGTGAGGACCGCCGAGACGAGGGCGGGGGAGTGGCCGGCCTTGCGGAGGGCGGCGTTGAGCGCAAAGGACTCGTCGTCCCGGTAAGGGCCCAGGGACGCAAGGAGCTCCCAGCCTTCGGCGGTGAGCAAGGGCGCGATCTGGTCCTGGGGTGCTGGGGGCATGCGTTCCAGCCTAGTTGAAATCCTGCGGCGGTCCCGGGTGGGCGCCGCTGCCCGGCCCCGGAATCCGGCCGGCGCGGAAGGCCGAAGGGGACAGCCCGGACCACGCCTTGAACCGCCGGGAAAAGTACAGCGGGTCCGCGTAGCCCACGGCCGCCCCCACGTCCGCCACGGCCATCGAGGTCAGGGCCAGCAGGTCCGCGGCGGTGGAGTGCCTGACCCGGGCTACGTAGGCCTGCGGGCTCAGCCCCACAGCGGCGATGAACAACCGGTGCAGCTGCGCCGGCGAGTAGGTGGCCACGGCGCACAATTCGCTGAGCGGAAGCGGACGGTTCAGGTTCTCGGCGATCCAGCCGAACAGGGCCTCCAGCCTCGGTTCCCCGGCGGACCGTTGCGCCTGCGGCGCGCACCGGTCGAGGAGGGTGCCAAGGAGCCCCAGGAGTTCGCCGCTGAGGGCCCGGGACTCCTGCGGTGCCGGGCTCTGCTGGGCGTGGGTAAGGACCGCCATGAACTTCCGGTACATGCCCTGGTCGTCGGTCAGGGCCAGTGGCACGCCCGCTGCAGCGAACTCCTCGTGGACCGCCGCGGCCGCGGAACCGGCAAAGTGCACCCACAGCCAGTGCCAGTCGCCTGTTCGCGGCGCCGCATAGGAATGCGGGACCGACGGCGGGAACATCAGGACCCTGCCGCGCCCTGCGGTGAAGGGTTCCCCGGCCAGGTCGCCGTGGATGGTGCCCTCGATGACCCAGACCAGCAGGTAGTCCCCGGGATCCGCGCGACGGACCGGCGGCATGGGGATGTTGCGGAAGGAACCGGAGGCGCGCCAGTGCAGCAGATCAGGAAAGGCCATGACTCAAGGATAAGAAAATCCATGCAGATGAGAGGCCTTGCCATGCCGGACCGCAGCGTGGGATTCGATGATGGAAGCCCACCCAATTGCAGAGGATGAGAAGAATGCACGTAGAAACACCCGCCTACCGGCTGACGCAGGACCAGGTCAACGCCTATCATCACACCGGATTTACGGTGGCCAGGGGACTGTTCAGCGCCGCCGAAGCGGCGGACTGCGCCAAGCACTTCGACGCGCTCGCAGAAACCGGCGAGCCCATCGAGGGGCATTGGGCGCCGCAGCCCGGCACGGATCCGCTGGCCCGCTACCCGAGGATGTTCCACCCGCACCTGTTTGACGCAGGCAGCAAACAACGGCTCCTCGATCCACGGGTGAAGTCGGTGCTCACCCAGCTGATGGCGGACGAGCCGATCGCCGTGCAGTCCATGTACTACTTCAAGCCGCCGGGTGCCCGCGGGCAGGCCTTTCACCAGGACAACTATTTCCTGAAGATCAAACCCCAGTCCTGCCTGGCGGCGTGGCTGGCCATCGACCCCTCCACGCCGGAGAACGGCGGACTGCAGCTGTGCCCCGGAACGCAGGACATGGAGGTGGTCTGCCCCGATTCGTCGGACCCGGCGGAAAGCTTCACCAAGGAGCGTGTGCAGCCGCCGGAGGGCCACGAGCCGGTCAAGCTTTCCCTGGCGCCCGGGGACGTGCTGCTGTTCAACGGCAGCGTGGTCCACGGCTCGGGTGCCAACCGGACCAGCAGCCAGTGGCGCCGTTCCTTCATCTCCCACTACATGCCGGCCTCGGCCACCCACGTGGGCCGCTGGTACGCCCCGGCCATGATGGATTTTGATGGACGCCCCGTGGCCCGCGCCAGCAACGAGGACGGCGGCCCCTGCGGCTCGCTGCCCGGAGACCCGGAATCCGGCCTCCACTGATGCACCCATGCCGATAGTGTTGACGGCATGGCGGAAAATACAGAGGTCCCGGGGCCCGGAGCGAACCGGCCTGCGGCGGGACGTGTTGGATTTGCCCGCCCCGCCCTGATTGCCGCGGCGGTGGTGGCAGTAGTCTGCATCGCGCTGCTGGTCATCATCTTTTTCCTCGACACCTTCAACGCCACCGTGTACTCGGTGGGCGGCAACAACATCTCCGATGACACGCAGGAAGCCCGGGACATCCGGGGCCTCTATGCCGGCGCCCGGGCCGTCGGCATCATCCTGCTGGTGGTGTCCCTGCTGACCGCCGCGGCCGCCGGGTTCCTGCTCTACCGCCGGCGGAACCAGGGCAACCCGGAGGCCGACGCCGGCGAGGACGTGGGATTCGACGGGCTGACCGGCTGAGGGGCCCGGCCGGCGCCGGTCAGGAGGACGCCGGAGATCACCAGGACGCCGCCCAGGACCTGCGGGACCGTAATGGGCTGGCCCAGCAGCACCGTGATCACCGCTGTGAAGACCGCGATCAGGTTGAGGTAGTTTCCGGCGTTGGCCGCTGAGGTCCGCTTCAGCGCCAGGTTCCACAGCAGGTAGGACCCCAGCGACGGGAACACGGCGATGTACGCCAGCGACCAGTTGCCCGATGCCGTGGCCGGGAGTCCGGCGCCGGCAGCCAGCGCCACCGGGGCGAGGACCAGCGCGGCCATTGCCACCTGCACCGCTGTGGCCGTGATGGCCGGCAGGGACAGCCGCCGGGCGATGATCGTATACAGGGCCCAGACGGTGATGGCCGCGACGATCAGGAGTTCACCTGCGCCGAGCGAGAAGGTCAGCAGCCGTTCCACATCTCCGCCTGAGAGGACCAGCAGCACCCCGGCCAGGCCCAGCCCGATGCCTGCCCACCCCAGCGGACGTGGCCGCTCCCGCAGCAGCACCACCGAGAGCACCACGATCACCGCGGGGTTGGCGGCTGTCACCAGGGAAGCGTTGAGGGCTGAGGTGTGCTGCAGTGCGCTGTACAGCAGCAGCGTGTAGCCGCTCATGCCCAGCACGCTCAGGAGCAGCAGCACCCGCCAGTGGCGCAGCACTGCCCTCCAGTCGGGCCGCTCGACGGCCTGCGCCAGGACCAGGAGCGGCACGGCGGCCAGGGCCCAGCGCCAAAACGTCAGCTGGAGCGGTTCCATGGTTTTCACGGCGGCCTGGCCCACCACGAAGTTGCCCGCCCAGAAGAGGTTCGCAAAAATCAGGTAGATGGCTGCCCGCACCGCTCAAATGTACAGCCACGCTGTCCGCCCATGACGAAATGCTGGCACTCACCTTGACCGAGTGCTAACCCTTACATAGAGTCTCTCTTAGCACTCTCCCTAGGAGGGTGCTAACACATGAAGAGCTGCCAGCCAGGCTGCTGCCGGCACCGCGACGACGGTTTGCCAGCCAGGCGGGAGAGCTTTCCAGTCCACAAATTTGCTGACGTAAAGGAGAGGTCCGAGTGTCGGTCTCTATTAAGCCTCTTGAGGATCGTATTGTTGTCCGCCCGCTCGAAGCCGAGCAGACCACGGCTTCCGGCCTGGTCATCCCGGACTCCGCGCAGGAAAAGCCGCAGGAAGGCGAAGTTGTTGCAGTCGGCCCCGGCCGCTTCGAAGATGGCAACCGCGTTCCCGTTGACGTAGCCGTTGGCGACGTCGTTATCTACTCCAAGTACGGTGGAACCGAAGTCAAGACCGGCGGCACCGAGTACCTCGTGCTGTCCGCCCGCGACGTCCTGGCGATCGTCGTAAAGTAACCCTCCCGGATCCCCGCGCTGCTGGTCATGCTCTTAGCTGGTCAGCCGCGCGGGGTTTCTGTCTTGAAAGGACAAAACCATGGCAAAGCAGCTTGCGTTTAACGACGCTGCCCGCCGGTCGCTCGAAGCCGGCATCGACAAGCTCGCCAACACGGTCAAGGTGACGCTCGGCCCCCGCGGCCGCAACGTCGTCCTGGACAAGAAGTGGGGTGCTCCGACCATCACCAACGACGGCGTGACCATCGCCCGTGAAGTCGAACTGGATGACCCGTACGAAAACCTTGGCGCGCAGCTGGCCAAGGAAGTCGCCACCAAGACCAACGACGTTGCCGGCGACGGCACCACCACGGCTACGGTCCTGGCCCAGGCACTGGTCAAGGAAGGCCTGCGCAACGTTGCCGCCGGCGCCGCTCCCGGCCAGATCAAGCGCGGCATCGAGGTTTCCGTTGAAGCCGTCGCCGCCCGCCTGCTCGAGAACGCCCGCCCGGTTGAAGGCACCCAGGTTGCCAACGTTGCAGCCATCTCGGCCCAGAGCGATGAGATCGGCGAACTGCTCGCCGAAGCATTCGGCAAGGTCGGCAAGGATGGTGTGATCACCATCGAGGAGTCCTCCACCACGCAGACCGAACTGGTCCTCACCGAAGGCATGCAGTTCGACAAGGGCTACCTGTCCCCGTACTTCGTCACCGACGCGGAACGCCAGGAAGCTGTCCTCGAAGACGCCCTGATCCTGATCAACCAGGGCAAGATCTCCTCGGTGCAGGACTTCCTGCCGCTGCTGGAAAAGGCGCTGCAGAGCTCCAAGCCGCTCTTCATCATTGCTGAGGACGTTGACGGCGAAGCCCTCTCCACCCTGATCGTCAACCGCATCCGCGGCACCCTGAACGTGGTTGCCGTCAAGGCTCCGGGCTTCGGCGACCGCCGCAAGGCCATGCTCCAGGACATCGCCACCCTCACCGGTGCGCAGGTTGTTTCCCCGGAGCTGGGCCTGAGCCTGGACACGGTTGGCCTTGAGGTGCTGGGCACTGCCCGCCGCATCACGGTCACCAAGGACAACACCACCATCGTTGACGGCGCCGGTTCGGCAGAAGACGTAGCAGCCCGGGTTGCCCAGCTGCGCGCCGAGCTGACCCGCACCGACTCCGACTGGGACAAGGAAAAGCTCCAGGAACGCCTGGCCAAGCTGGCCGGCGGCATCGGCGTGATCAAGGTCGGCGCAGCCACCGAGGTTGAGCTGAAGGAAAAGAAGCACCGCATCGAAGATGCTGTGTCGTCCACCCGCGCCGCCCTCGAAGAAGGCATCGTGGCCGGCGGCGGTTCCGCGCTGATCCACGCGTTGAAGGCCCTGGACGAGGATTCCGCTGTCCTGGCCCTCGAAGGTGACGCAGCAGCAGCTGTTGGCATCGTCCGCCGCGCACTGGTCCAGCCGCTGCGCTGGATCGCCCAGAACGCCGGGTTCGACGGTTACGTTGTCACGGCCAAGGTTGCCGAGCTCGAAACCAACAACGGTTTCAACGCCAAGTCCGGCGAGTACGAGGACCTGATCGGCGCCGGTGTCATCGACCCGGTCAAGGTCACCCGTGCGGCCCTCCGCAACGCTGCCTCCATCGCAGCGCTGGTCCTCACCACCGAAACCCTCGTGGTGGAGAAGCCCGCTGATGAAGACGAGCACGCGGGTCACAGCCACTAGGCTGAATCCGCTTTCCGAAGGCCGGTCCGGCGTCTGCCGGGCCGGCCTTCGGCGTCTCTCCGGTAGAATTGATGCTTTGCCTACCGCTGGAGGATCGTCCCGTGTCGTTTGCGAGAACCGCGTCGCCCCCCGGTGTGGACCCCAAAAAGCCTGCCGGCAAGCGGAAATCCACGTTCCGCGCCGAGATCCAGGGCCTCCGTTCGCTCGCTGTCCTGATGGTGGTGACGTACCACGTCTGGTTTGGCCGCGTCTCCGGCGGCGTTGACGTTTTCCTGCTGATTTCCGCGTTCCTGATGACCCTCCAGTTCACCGGCCGCTACGACCGCCGCGAACCGGTGGCTCTTTTCAAACACTGGCTGCACCTGTTCCGCCGCCTGCTTCCCGCGGCGGTCACGGTGATCGTTGCCACCCTCGCGGCCGCGGCCCTGCTGCTGCCCCGGACCCGCTGGCTGGACCTGATCGACCACGGCTGGGCTGCGATGTTCTACTTCGAGAACTGGCTCCTGCAGAAGCAGGCCGTGGACTACTACGCCGCTGATCACAGCGGGGCCGGTCCGCTGCAGCACTTCTGGTCCCTCTCCATCCAGGGGCAGGTTTTTATCCTGTGGCCGCTCATCTTCGTGCTGGCAGCCTTTGCCGCCCGGCGGTACCGGCTGTCCTACCGGCCGCTGCTGGCCTACGTGTTCTTCGGCATTTTCCTGGTCTCCCTGATCTACTCGATCGTCTTCACGGCCACCAACCAGGGCCAGGCCTATTTCGACACCGGCGCGCGCCTGTGGGAGTTCGCGCTGGGAACACTGGTGGCCCTGATCCTCCCCGGGCTGAGGCTGCGGACCGCGCACCGCATTGTGATGGGCTGGGTGGGCATTGCCGCCATGCTGGCCTGCGGCATACTCCTTGACGTCGAGGGCGCTTTCCCCGGTGTCGCCGCCCTGTGGCCCACGGTGGCTGCCGCCCTGGTGATCGCCGCGGGCAGGACCGGCAGCCCGTTCGGCGTGGACAGATTCCTCGCCTCGAAACCCCTGGTGCGGCTGGGCGACAACTCCTACGCCCTGTACCTGTGGCACTGGCCCGTCCTGGTCATCTCCCTGGCCTGGACCGGCAAGGAACACGCCGGCTGGTTGGCCGGCACCATCATCATCCTCACCTCACTGGGCCTGGCCTACCTCACCACACGCTTCATCGAGAAGCCCTGGCGTGAATGGCGGTGGCCCGAGGTCAACAAGCGCCGGGCTGTCCTGGCGGTCCTGCTCGCCGTGGCGGTGGCCGCGGCCCCGCTGGGCCTGTGGCGGCAGCAGATCGTCCAGTCCAACTCCATCACTTCCATCGGATTGGACGACCCCCGTTATCCGGGTGCCCGCGCCCTCAGCCCCGGCTACCAGTTCACGCCTGACCCTGCAGCTGAGCCGGTCCCCAAAGTAGAGGCCATCGCCGAAGAGTGGCCGGAATTTCCGGAACCCTGCATCGGGGCCGGTGAAAACGCCAGCATCTGCACCAACGGTGTTGAGGGGGCGGCCAAGCACATTGTCATCCTCGGCAGTTCCCACGCCTATGTCATGAACACGCCGGTGCTGATGATGGCCGAGAAGTACAACTGGCGTGTCACCTCCATCACCAAGGGGTTCTGCCCCCTCACCGACGAGCCGGGTCCCGAAATTACCGCGGAGTGCCTTGACTTCAACAAGGAGGCCATGGAACAGGTCCTCGACATAAAACCCGACCTGGTGCTCACCATCAGCACGAGGACCTCTGCCGATCCCGGCACACCTGAAGTGCTGGAGGATTCCTGGCTCGCGCAGGCGCGCAAGCTCAACGACGCCGGCATTGAGGTGGTTGGTGTCCGCGAGACGCCCCGGATGCCCCACGTGCCAAACTGCCTGGCCGCGCACCCGGATGACCCGGCGGCCTGCAACGGCAGCGTCCTGGATACGTTCGGGCCCGTTGCGGCCACTGACGGCGTTGATACCCAGCTTCCCGACACCCGGTTCCTCGACCTCACCCGCTACTTCTGCGTGGCGGACGTCTGCCCGGCCATCATCGGCAACGTCATTGTGTACAAGGACGAAAACCATGTCACCCGGTCGTACCTCATGACCCTGGCTCCCTACTTCGAAAAGGATTTCCTCGCCTTGACCGGATGGAAACCCTGATGGCGGCCGCAACGGCAGGCGCCGCCACCGGGCAGTCAGCCGCCCCTGCTGCCGCCAAAAAGCTGCGGCTGGGATACCGGCCCGAAGTCCAGGGCCTGCGGGCCCTGGCAGTCCTGATGGTGGTGGCCTACCACGTGTGGTTGGGGCGGGTTTCGGGCGGGGTGGACGTGTTCCTGCTCATCTCCGCCTTCCTGCTCACGCTCTCGTTTGTCCGCAAGGCAGAATCGGGCCGGCCGTTCGGACTCCTGACGCACTGGCTGCACCTGTTCAAGCGGCTGCTGCCCGCCGCCGTCGTGGTTATCCTGGGGGTCCTCGCGGGCACCTGGCTGATCCTGCCGCAAAGCCGCTGGCCGGAGATCCTGGACCAGGCCTGGGCCTCGCTGCTGTACCGCCAGAACTGGCTGCTGGCGGACACCGCCGTGGACTACTACGCCCAGGACCATGCCGGGGCCAGCCCGCTGCAGCATTTCTGGTCCCTGTCGATCCAGGGCCAGGTGTTTGTTCTCTGGCCCCTGGTCTTCGCCGGGACCGCCGCCCTGCTGGCTGTGCTGCGCCGGACCCCGGCCGGCGCGCGGTTCAGCTACCGCGGGCTGCTTGCCCTGGTGTTTGGGGCAGTCTTTGTGGTCTCGCTGGCCTACTCGGTGGAGCAAACCGCCACCAACCAGGCCTACGCCTACTTCGATACCCGCGCCAGGCTATGGGAGTTCGCGCTCGGTTCCCTGCTGGCGCTGGCCCTGCCTTACCTCAAGCCGGGCCGCCGGCTGCGCGTGGCGCTGGGCTGGGCCGGCCTCACGGCCATGGTTTCCTGCGGCCTGCTGCTCACCGTGGACCGGTCTTTTCCCGGCTTTGTGGCGCTGTGGCCCACCCTGGCGGCCGCGGCCATCATGGTGGCAGGCCAAAGCGGCAGCCGGTTCGGTGTTGACCGGCTCCTCAGCAGCAAGGCTGCCGTGGCGCTGGGGGATAACTCCTACGCGCTCTACCTGTGGCATTGGCCGGTCCTGGTGCTGGCGCTTGCCGCCACGGGCGTGGAAGCCCCCAACCTGATGCAGGGCCTCGCGATCGTGGGCGCCGCCATCGTCCTGGCCTTCCTCACCACCAGGTTTGTCGAGAAGCCCCTGCGCGACTGGCACTGGCCCAAGCTCCGCGCCTGGCGCACCGCCGTCGTGATTGTGGCCTGCGGTGCCCTGCTGGCCGGACCCGTCGCCGTGTGGCAAACCAGCCTTACGGCTGAGGAAAGCGCGACGGCGGCGCAACCCCGGGAGCTGACACCCGGCGCTGCCGCCCTCCGCCCCGGTCAGGAGGACGTCCCGGCGCCCCCGGCCCGGCTGATCCCCGGCCCGTCCGCCCTGGACAATGACTGGGCGGGCATCCAGACCCCCTGCAGCGGATTAAACGCCACCGCCGATCCCATCCTGGAGGGGTGCCGGCAGGAAGCGCCGGACGTCCCGGCCACCAAGCGGATTGTGGTGCTGGGCGACTCCCACGCCCAGCAGTACCTTGCCGCCCTGGCGCCCGTGGCGGCAGCCCGCGGCTGGGAACTGGTCACCCTCCTGATGCCGGCCTGCCGGTTCGGGGCCGAATCGGAAACCCGCAACGCCGAATGCAACGCCTACAACCGGGCCAGCGCCGCCTACGTCCTGGAACACCAGCCGGACGCGGTGTTCACGGTTGCCTCCCTGACCCATGAGGAGGCCCCCTTCGAAACCGAGGTGCCGGGCTACCTGGACGGAATCCGGCCTTTCGCGGACGCCGGCATCGAGATCCTGGGCATCCGGGACAACCCCCGGTTCACCATCAATATGCCCGAATGCGTCCAGCGCCACGGCGCGGACGCGCCTGAATGCAACCCCTCGCTCGCCGAATCCCTGGTGGAACCGTCGCCGTTGGAGGCCTACCGCGGGCAGGTGGCGGGCCTGCACCTGATGGATCTCAGCGATTTCATCTGCGCCCGGGGCGTCTGCCCGGCCGTGGTGGGCAACGTCTATGTCTACAAGGACGACAACCACCTGACCCGCACCTACGTGGAAAGCATGGTTCCCATGTTCGAACAGCGCCTGCTGGCGGCGACCGGCTGGACGTAACCGGCGCCGGGCGTGCGGTTGCTCACATTGCGCGCCCGGAATAGGGGGATCAGCGCAGAGGTTCTAATATTTACTCAATACTTTCTGCCTCCCGGCGGCCGTCCTTCCCGGCCGTCCCGGCGGAATTCCTGCACAGGCCAGTTCCGTAATGACGGGCTGGTCATCGGCTGCAACCCCTACCCGCCAAGCAACCAAGGTAAGAGGCGCACTCATGACCGAGCCCGAACACAATCCCTTCGCCCTCATCGGTTTGACCTACGACGACGTGCTGCTCCTGCCGGGCCACACGGACGTCATCCCGTCCGAGGCGGACACCTCCTCACGGATCTCCAAACGGATCACGGTGCAGACCCCGTTGCTCTCCGCAGCCATGGACACCGTCACCGAATCCCGGATGGCCATCGCCATGGCCCGCCAGGGCGGCCTGGGCGTGGTGCACCGCAACCTGTCCATCCAGGACCAGGCTGACCAGGTGGACCGGGTAAAGCGCAGCGAGTCGGGAATGATCACCAACCCGCTGACCATCGGCCCTGAGGCCACACTGGCGGAACTGGACGAGATCTGCTCCCAGTACCGTGTTTCCGGGCTGCCCGTGGTTGATGAGGGCATGCGGCTGCTCGGCATCGTCACCAACCGCGACACCCGGTTTGTGCCGGAAGCGGACTTCCCGCTGCGGCTGGTCAGCGACGTCATGACCAAGATGCCGCTGATTACCGGCCACGTGGGGATCAGCCGCGAGGAGGCCTCGCACAAGCTGGCCACCAACAAGATCGAAAAGCTGCCCCTGGTGGATGAGCAGGGCCGGCTCAAGGGCCTGATCACCACCAAGGACTTCACCAAGGCGGAGCAGTACCCGCTGGCCACCAAGGATGATGAAGGCCGCCTCCGGGTCGGTGCCGCCATCGGCTTCTTCGGCGACGGCTGGGAGCGGGCCATGACGCTGGTTGACGCCGGCGTGGACGCCTTGTTTGTGGACACCGCCAACGGCCACTCGCAGGGTGTGCTGGACATGATCCGCCGGCTCAAGTCCGATCCCGTGGCCGCGCACGTGGACATCATCGGCGGCCAGGCGGCCACCCGTGAGGGCGCGCAGGCACTCATCGACGCCGGCGCCGACGGCATCAAAGTGGGCGTGGGCCCCGGGTCCATCTGCACCACCCGCGTGGTGGCCGGTGTGGGTGTCCCGCAGATCACCGCCATCCACGAGTCCGCGAAGGCGGCCATCCCGGCCGGCGTGCCGCTGATCGCCGACGGCGGCCTGCAGTACTCCGGCGACATCGGCAAGGCCCTGGTGGCCGGTGCCGATACCGTGATGCTGGGCTCCCTGCTGGCTGGCTGCGACGAGTCCCCGGGCGAGCTGATCTTCGTCAACGGCAAGCAGTTCAAGTCCTACCGCGGCATGGGCTCCCTGGGCGCCATGCAGTCCCGTGGAAAGAACACGTCCTACTCCAAGGACCGCTACTTCCAGGCCGACGTCTCCGGCGATGACAAGCTCATCCCCGAGGGCATCGAAGGCCGGGTGGCCTACCGCGGCCCGCTGGCGTCCGTGGCGTACCAGCTGGTGGGCGGCCTCCGCCAGACCATGTTCTACACCGGCGCCCCCACCATCCCCGAGCTCAAGATCCGGGGCAAGTTCGTCCGGATCACCGCTGCCGGCCTGAAGGAATCGCACCCGCACGACATCCAGATGACCGTCGAGGCGCCCAACTACGGTTCACGCTGACGTTCAAAAAACCATCCACACAGGCCACGGGGAGCAATCCCTGTGGCCTGTGTGTTTCCGTGCCGGGAACTAGGCTGTAGGCATGCCCGCATCACGCCACCCGGAGGAACTGAATCCCAGGAAGGACCCGCAGCGGCGGCTGGCGCTGGGCCCTTACGCCCGGGCCGTTGCGCAGGTCCTGCGGGTCAGCTTCCGGGCCTCGCCCGGGGCAGTGGTCATGAAGGTGCTCGGCTCCGTGATCTCCGCCGTGCTGCCCCTGGTCACCACTTACTACGCGGCGCTGACCACCACTGCCCTGGCGGCCGCGTATGCCGGCGACGCCGCCGCCGGCCAGCTGGCCATTGTGTACGTGGTCATCACCGCGGCCCTTGGCCTGTTCTGGGGCGCGTTCAACAGCGTTGACCGCTACATCCAGCAGCTGATGAGCTTCAAAGTGGGCGCCATTGTGGGCGACCAGATGTACGAACGCTTCCTGGCCCTGGAGTTCTGGCGCTACGACGACAAGGAAACGGTGGACCTGTACGACAGGGCCAAGCGGTTCTCCGATTCCTACGCCCGCGTCCTGGACCGGATTGCCGCCATTTTCACGCAGCTGGTCTCCGTGCTCCTGGCCATCGGCGCGCTGCTGCTGGTCAGCTGGTGGATCGCCGTGATTGTCCTGGTGGCCATCGTGCCCAGCGTGTACCTGCAGTTCAAGCTCTCCCGCGAACAGATTGCCCACTGGAATACGCAGGTCGATTCCCGCCGCCAGCGCCGCATGATCGAAACGAACCTGCTGCGCCCCCAGCACATCGCCGAGATGCGCCTCTACGGGATCGTGACGTACCTGATGGACTTCCGCTCGCGCCTGCGTGACGCGGACGAACGCCGCCGCCTGGACTTCCAGCGACGCTACATACCCAAGCAGCTGGCAGCTGACGCCCTCCAGTACGGGGCCGAGGTGGTTTCCCTGATCTGGGTGGTGGGGCAGATCATCGCCCGCGCGCAGCCCGTGGGCCAGTTCCTGTACGTCCAGCAGATCGTCAGCAGGGCGCTGTCCACGGCCAACAACCTGGTGTCATCCCTCAGTTCCATCGACGAGGACCTGGCCAACCTCAAGGACTACGAGCTGTTTATGGCCCTGCCGGCGCACTCGGAGTACGCCCCGCCGCTGCTGGGAGCCCCGTCCGTGGTGGAGCTCAAGGACATCCGTTTTACGTATACCGGAAGTGACACCGAAGTGATCCGGGGGATCAGCCTGACCATCCGCGAAGGCCAGCACATCGCGATCGTGGGGGAGAACGGCGCCGGAAAATCGACGCTGATCCGGATCCTGGCGGGCCTGTACCGGCCCGATTCAGGGCAGGTAATGCTCGACGGCGTTGACCTCGCCGCCGTCGACGTCACCTCCTGGCACCGGCACCTGGCCGTGCTCAGCCAGGAATTCCTGAAGTACGAGTTCGCGACCGCGGCGGAAAACATCTGGTTCGGCGACGTGGGGGAGCCCCGCGACGACGCCCGGATCAGGACGTCCGCTGCGGAAGCCGAGGCGCTGGACTTCATCGAAAAGCTGCCCAACGGGCTCAACAACCACGTCAGCAACTGGATGGAGGATCCCCGCGGCCGGAAGGGAAGCGGGCTCTCCGGCGGGCAATGGCAGCGCCTGGCGATGGCCCGGAACTTCTACCGCCGCGCCGCTTTTATGATCATGGATGAGCCCACCTCGGCGATCGACGCCCTGGCAGAGCACCGGATCTTCACCCGGCTGTTCGCGGAGCGCGCCAGCACCATCATCGCCATCAGCCACCGCCTGGCCACCATCGAGAAGGCGGACATTGTGTACATGCTGGAGGACGGGCAGGTGGTGGAGCAGGGCACCCACAAGGAACTTGTGGCCCGCCGCGGCAGGTACTTCCGGATGTTCGAATCGCAGCTTGGCGACCAGCCAGACCTGCCCGACCTGCAGGACCTGCCCGACCTGCCGGCGGACCCTACCGGCGTGCGCCCGGGCGTGGACGCCGGCGGGGCGTAGCGTCCTGCACCGTGGTGCGGACCCGGGCCAGGCTCGGCTGCGGCGGGACACTGCTGAACCCAAACGTCACAGCCGGCCGGACAGCGGCCAGGGACCCGGCGTCGGCCCCGTCCCAGGCCACGGCAGCGGAGTCGATGCGGTGCAGGTCGCTCACCCCGTAGTACTCCCAGCGGCCGCTGCCGGCCGAACCGGACGTCCGCGACCCACGGCTCACCAGGCCCGCCAGCGGGCTGACCGCACGCAGCCAGGACGGGTGCACCGCCAGCCGCCGGGGCAGCGCCCGCAACCCGGACCCCAGGAAGGTCCTGCCGCCCACGCCCGCGCGGACAGCCAGCGGACCGGCGTCGACCGTCAGGATCCCGTCAGCCAGGCGGGCTGAAACGTCCACCACGGTGACCTCGTCGAAACTGTAGGTGGCGGCGATGAACTCCGCGATGGGTGCGGCGGGAGCCAGGAGCAGCCGGTGGCCGGACGGTTCCTGGACCATAACGTCGGCAAACGCACCGAAAGGCGAGTCCTGCCAGATCCCCACCACCGCACGCAGGCCGGAGGTGGTGCCGATTCCGGCAATGTGCCCGTCAAAAATCCAGCGGCTTCCCATCCATCCACTGTAGCCACCCCTCCGGGCCGCCCCGGATTCCGCCCCGGCCCCGCGCTGGTCCGTGATCAGGGGGGCGGCTGGGATAACCTAGAGCAGTGACTTACGAGATCGAGATCGGCCGTGGCAAGCGTGGGCGTCGTGCCTACTCCCTGGATGACATTGCAATCGTCCCCAACCGTCGCACACGCGACCCCAAGGACGTCTCTGTCTCCTGGCAGATCGATGCCTACCAGTTCAGCATGCCGGTCATCGCCGCGCCCATGGATTCCGCCATGTCGCCGCAGACGGCCATCGCGCTGGGCCGCCTGGGCGGACTCGGTGTCCTGGACCTCGAAGGCCTTTGGACCCGATACGAGGACCCGCAGCCGGTCCTGGACGAGATCGGCGCACTGCAGGATGAAACCAACAGCCCTGCAGTGACCTGCAGGATGCAGGATCTTTACCGGGCACCCATCCAGCCGGAATTGATTACTTCCCGCCTCGCCGAAATGCGTGACGCCGGCGTGACCGTGGCCGGGTCCCTGACCCCGCAGCGCACCCAGGAGCACTACAAAACGGTCCTGGCCGCCGGCGTCGACATCTTTGTCATCCGCGGCACCACCGTCTCCGCCGAACACGTGTCCAAGGACCACGAGCCGCTGAACCTCAAGCAGTTCATCTACGAACTCGATGTTCCCGTGATTGTGGGCGGCGCCGCAGGCTACACGCCTGCGCTGCACCTCATGCGGACCGGCGCGGCCGGCGTGCTGGTGGGCTTCGGCGGCGGCGCAACCACCACCACCCGCCGGGCCCTGGGCATCCACGCGCCCATGGCGTCGGCGATTTCCGACGTCGCAGCCGCCCGCCGCGACTACATGGACGAGTCCGGCGGCCGCTACGTGCACGTGATTGCCGACGGCGGCATGGGCGCCTCAGGTGACATCGTCAAGGCCATCGCCATGGGCGCCGACGCCGTGATGCTGGGCAGCGCGCTGGCACGCGCCGAGGAAGCGCCGGGCAAGGGCTGGCACTGGGGCCAGGAGGCCCACCACCTGGAACTGCCCCGCGGCGACCGGGCCAACGTGGGCACCGTGGGCCCCCTGGAGGAAGTCCTCTTCGGCCCGGGCCACCACACCAACGGAACGTCCAACCTCATCGGCGCGCTGCGCCGTTCGATGGCTACCACCGGCTACTCGGACCTGAAGGAATTCCAGCGCGTCGACGTCGTCGTCTCCCCGTACGCGGGTAACTGACGCGCCAGGCCGGTTCGGGGCCGCGCCTGCCCTGACCGGCCTGTGCTGACCGGCCTGCCCAAGTCTGCCGCGAGCAAGTAGTGTGGCTTTAGACGGCACATGAGGCACTGGAGGCGTTCAATGAAGAGTAGTCCGGCAAACGGCGGGGCGCTCGGCCCCGAAGCCAGGGAAGCATCCATCCAGCGGCTGCGGGCAACCACCGAACCCGGCCGGGAACTCGACATCCTGATCGTGGGCGGCGGAATCGTGGGCACAGGGGCCGCCCTCGACGCCGTCACCCGAGGCCTGAGCGTGGGAATCGTTGAAGCCAACGACTGGGCCGCCGGCACTTCCTCACGGTCATCGAAGCTCATCCACGGCGGTTTGCGCTACCTCGAGATGCTCGACTTCGCCCTGGTCAAGGAAGCGCTCCAGGAACGCGGGCTGCTGCTTTCAACCCTCGCACCGCACCTGGCCCGGCCAGTGCCTTTCCTGTACCCCCTCACCAAACCTTTCTTCGAACGGCCTTACGTCGGCGCGGGCATCGCCCTCTACGACGCGATGTCCATTTCCAGCGGCCACAACCGCGGCGTGCCGTTCCACAAACACCTCAGCCGGCGCGGCACCCTGCGCGCAGCCCCCAGCCTGAAGGACGACGCCTTTGTCGGTTCCATCAGGTACTACGACGGGCAGGTGGACGACGCGAAGTACTGCGCCAACCTCATCCGCACGGCCGCCCATTACGGCGCCCACGCCGTCAACCGGATGGCAGTGGTGGACTTTGTCCGCGAGGGCGAACGGGTGGTGGGCGCCAAGGTGGTCAACCACGAGGACGGCTCGCAGTTCAAGATCCGCGCCAAGCAGGTCATCAACGCCACCGGTGTGTGGACGGACGAAACCCAGGCCATGGTCACTGACCGTGGCCAGCTCAAGGTCCGGGCCTCCAAGGGCATCCACCTGGTGGTGCCCCGCGACCGGTTCCAATCCACGGTGGGCCTGATCCTGCGGACGGAGAAGTCCGTGCTGTTCGTCATCCCCTGGGGCCGGCACTGGATCATCGGCACCACGGACACGGACTGGAACCTCGACAAGGCCCACCCGGCGGCGTCCAGCAAGGACATCGACTACATCCTGGAACACGTCAACAAGGTCCTGAAGCGGCCGCTGACCCGGGAAGACGTGGAAGGCGTGTACGCCGGGCTCCGGCCCCTCCTCGCCGGCGAGAACGACTCCACCGCTAAGCTTTCCCGCGAACACGTCGTGGCGCACCCGGTCCCGGGCCTGGTGGTGGTGGCCGGCGGTAAATGGACCACCTACCGGGTGATGGCCAAGGATGCCGTGGACGAAGCCACGCGCACCATGGACGAGCGCGTGCCCCCAAGCTGCACAGAGACGATTCCGCTGCTGGGCGCCAGTGGCTTCAAGGCCGCGTGGAACCGCCGCAACCGGACTGCTGAGGAATCCGGGGTGCACGTGGCCCGGATCGAACACCTGCTCAACCGGTACGGCGCCATGATCCCGGAGGTCCTGGCCATCATCGCCGCGAACCCCGACCTGGCCGAACCGCTGCCCGGCGCGGACGACTACCTGCAGGCCGAGGCCGTGTACGCCGCCACCCACGAAGGCGCCCGCCACGTCAATGACGTCCTGACCCGGCGCACCCGGATCTCCATCGAGGCGTGGGACCGCGGTGTGTCTGCCGTGCCCGTTGTCGCTAAACTGATGGGTGACGTCCTCGGCTGGAGCGACGCTCAGCGCGAAAATGAAGTCCGGAACTACATTGCCCGCGTCGAAGCGGAACGCCTCAGCCAGCAACAGCCGGACGACGAATCCGCAGACGCCGCCCGGCTGGGCGTGGAGGACATCGTGCCCTTGCGCTGAGGGGCGTCCCTGCTCTGCACCGCTGACCGAAAGGGATACGCCTTGGCGGAACCACTTGACCCGTACGATGCCGAACTCACCACCCCGGACATGGTGATCCTCGAACTGGCGGCCACAGACAAGACCGACGCCGCCAACCAGTTGGCCGAACGGCTCCACGCGGCCGGCCGCATCACCGACCTCGCCGGCTTCCTCACGCACGTCAACGCCCGGGAACACCAACTGGCCACGGGACTCCCGGGCGGCATCGGGCTGCCGCATGCGCGGAGCGAATTTGTCTCCCGCACCTCCATCGCCGTGGGCATCACCAAGTACGGCCACGCCCTGGACTTCGGGGCTGCCGACGGGCCCGCAACCGTGATCCTGCTCATTGCGACGCCGGCCAGCTCCTTCTCCGACCACCTGGAAGTCCTGGCAACCCTTGCCAGATCATTGTCCAAGGAGTCCTTCCGCGATTCCCTGCGCCGTGCCTACGACGCCGAGGTCATCGCGGAGTTGATCAATTCCAGCCTGGTGTTCTTCGACCACTGAGCAGGCCCCCGGCGCCGCCTCCGACAGGTGGGATTGCCGGCGTTTAGTTGTTCTACAGCGCTACGAAGTACGGTTAAGACGTGTGGAAAACAGCCCTTAAGCCCCGGTGGATCGCAGGATTCGTGTTTGCGATCGCCGTTTCAGGGGTGTTTGTGCTGCTCAGCCAGTGGCAGTTCGGCAGGTCCACCCAGCCTGAGATGCCGGTCAACCCCGCCACCGAGCAGGTGCAGGCCCTCACGGGCATCCTGGAACCGGGGGATTTCTTCCACGGTAGCGACGCCGACCAGATGGTCTCGGCGACGGGCAGCTACGACCCCGCCAAGCAGGTCCTGGTTCCCAACCGGCTGCACGACGGCACCTCCGGCTACTGGGTGGTTTCCGCGTTCGCAGTAGCGGGTGCCCCCACCCTGGACGGCGTGGCTTCCACCCCCAAAACCTGGATTCCCGTGGCGCGCGGCTGGGTGGCCGAGCCCGGTGACGCGGCAGCACCGCCGTCGGGCGCCATTGAACTGACCGGCCGCCTGCTGCCGTCTGAGGCGCCGCTCCCGGAAACCTCCCCGCAGCCCGGCCAGGCCACCGCCGTATCGGTCGCGGAACTGATCAACTACTGGGACGTCAGCAGCTACCCGGGTTTCATTTCCGCCACTGCCGAACTGGCCGCCGGCACCGACGTCAGTGCCGCCGCCGTGCCGGGGGACCTGCGTCCGCTGGACATCGGCCCGCAGCCGCCGGCGCAACAGGTCAACTGGCTGAACCTGTTCTACTCCCTGGAGTGGGTGGTCTTCGCCGGGTTTGCCCTCTTCATTTGGTGGCGGCTGGTCAAGGACGACTACCGGCGGGACCTTGAAGAGCTTGACGACGAACCGACTTCCCCTGAACCGATCCAGCAAAAGGTAAAGCCATGATTGATCCGAAACCGGCCACCCCGGCCCAGGCCACCGCAGGCAAGCCCGCCAACCGGAAACGCCGCTTCGGCGGCACCGAAGCCCAGATCCGGTCCGCGCTGAAGTTCTACAAGGTCCTCGCCTACCTCACCGGCGGTATGCTGCTGCTGCTGTGCGCCGAGCTGATCGCCCGCTACGGATTCGGTGCGTACCTGTTCGCCGGTGGCACCAACGCCGTCACCGGCCAGCCTTTCGGGTTCGGCTTCGCCGCGGCCGAGCCCCCGGCGGTGCTGGACGGCGTCAACCTGTCGATCGCGGTGCTGATTGTGCATGGCTGGATGTACGTGGTGTATCTGATGTCCAACTTCCGGCTCTGGACGCTTATGCGCTGGCCCTTCCTGAAAATGATCGTCCTTGCCCTTGGCGGGGTGGTTCCGTTCCTGTCCTTCTTTGTGGAGAAAAAGGTGCACGCCGAGGTGGAAGCCGAATTGGCGGCACACCCGCAGGCACCCCAGCGCTACTGACCGGCGCTGCCGGGATGACGCTGCCAAGTGGGTGGCAGCGTCTGCTCCGTCACAGCCGGGCCCCTCAAGGTGCGCCGGCGCAAGGGCGCCAAGTACGCTAGTACGGTGACTACTCCCACTGCATCCCAGACTTCCCAGAAGCCGGTGCTGGTTGTTGACTACGGTGCCCAGTACGCGCAGCTGATTGCCCGCCGCGTCCGGGAAGCGAATGTGTATTCGGAAGTGGTTCCGCATACCTACTCCACCGAGCAACTCCTGGCCAAAAACCCGGCGGCCATCATCCTGTCCGGCGGCCCGTCGAGCGTCTACGCCGACGGTGCACCAAGCGTCGGCGCCGACCTCTTCGAAGCCGGCGTGCCCGTCTTCGGCATCTGCTACGGCTTCCAGGCCATGGCCAACGCCCTGGGCGGCAAGGTGGACAAGACCGGCCTGCGGGAATACGGTTCCACCGAGACCACCGTCCTGGGCGAGGCCCGCTCGGTCCTCGACGGGATGCCGCAGCACCAGAACACCTGGATGAGCCACGGCGACTCCGTGCACGAGGCCCCTCCGGGCTTCGAGGTCCTGGCCACCACGGCGGGCGCCGAAGTGGCAGCCTTCGCCAACGAGGAAAAGTGCCTTTACGGCGTGCAGTGGCACCCCGAGGTCAAGCACTCCGCCTACGGACAGCAGGTCCTGGAGAACTTCCTGTTCAAGGGCGCCAAGCTCGAACCCAACTGGACCACCGGCAACATCCTCGAAGAGCAGGTGGACCGCATCCGCCAGCAGGTAGGCGATGCCCGGGTCATCTGCGGCCTCTCCGGCGGCGTTGACTCCGCCGTGGCCGCCGCCCTGGTGCAGCGCGCCGTGGGCGACCAGCTGACGTGCGTCTTCGTGGACCACGGACTGCTGCGCGAAGGCGAAGCCGAACAGGTCGAACGCGACTTCGTGGCCGCCACCGGCGTGAAGCTGTACATCGCCAACGAGCAGGAACGCTTCCTGTCCGCCCTGGCAGGTGTCAGCGATCCCGAAACCAAACGCAAAATCATCGGCCGCGAATTCATCCGCGCCTTCGAAGAAGCGGAACTGGCCATCATCGCCGAAGCCGCCGCGCACGGCGAGAAGATCAAGTTCCTCGTCCAGGGCACTTTGTACCCTGACGTCGTCGAATCCGGCGGCGGCGAAGGTGCCGCCAACATCAAGAGCCACCACAACGTGGGAGGCCTGCCGGAGGACCTTCAGTTCGAACTCGTCGAGCCCCTGCGGGCGCTGTTCAAGGACGAGGTCCGAGCTGTCGGCGCCCAGCTGGGCCTGCCGCAGGAGATCGTGGGACGCCAGCCGTTCCCCGGACCCGGCCTCGGGATCCGGATCGTTGGCGACGTCACCAAGGAACGCCTGGACCTGCTGCGCAAGGCAGACGCGATTGCCCGCGCCGAGCTCACCGCCGCCGGCCTGGACAACGAGGTGTGGCAGATGCCCGTGGTGCTGCTCGCTGACGTCCGCAGCGTTGGCGTGATGGGGGACGGCCGCACCTACGGCCACCCGATCGTGCTCCGGCCCGTTTCCTCCGAGGACGCCATGACGGCCGACTGGTCGCGGTTGCCGTATGACCTGCTGGCCAGGATCTCCAACCGCATCACCAACGAAGTTGATGGTGTGAACCGTGTGGTTCTTGATGTGACCAGCAAGCCGCCGGGAACCATCGAGTGGGAATAGCAGGCTAAACGGCCGGTCTCCGAATGGGGGCCGGCCGTTCCCGCTTTCCCGGCAAAATCATTGCAAAATCGGGCCTGTACGTGTTGCGGTCTCCTAACTCCGGCGTCGAAGCGGCTACTCTCGAACGTATGCCGGTATGGTCCAGGTCCCCACGTGTTAATGCAGAAAAGAAGGCAGAAGTGTCAGTTGGTCAAGGCCACCAGGAAGGCTCGGAAGAGCTGCGCAAATGGCTGTCCGGGCTTAAACCCGTCACGGGTGCCGACACCATGCTGCGGTTCACCAAAACACCCGAAGGCTCCATTGACCTGACGCATGCACACCCGTCGGGGCTGGCCCAGCTGATGGCCGGCCGCAAGACCCGGCTGTCCACGCTCATCCGGGACCGGCAGCAGTACGTGGTGGCGGCGAGGGCTTCCCGGAACATCCGGTCCAAGATCTTTGAGCTGGCCAACGACCGCGGCATCGACGCCGGGTACCTGTCCGCCGGGACCGTGGTGTGGACGTCCGCCGTAGGTGGCAAACCCCAGCGGGTCTCCGCCCCGGTCATGCTTACGGCCATCTCCCTGACGGTCCGTCCGGGGGAGGACGACTTTGAACTTCAGCTGACCGAGCAGGCACACATCAACCCCGCCCTGGTACGGCACCTGAAGAACGTCCACGGCATCGTCTTTGACGTCAACGCAGTCACCCGGCTTGCCTACAGCACCGCCCGGTTCGATCCGCAGCCGGTCCTGGACCGGCTGTCCACCCTGATCGCACCCATCCACGGTGCCGAGGCCCAGCACAACCTGCTGGTTTCCACCTTCGCCGACCTTTCCGGCAACCTCGATGACCCGTGGATCAACGAATCGAACCCCCTCGTTGCAGCCCTGGCCGCGGCGTCCGGCGGGGATCGGGTGGACGTCGCAGCGCCCGATCCTTCCCGCTTCAGCCCCCTGGACGAGCGGGACCCCCAGGACGAACTGCTGCTCCTGGACGCGGACACGGACCAGCAGTATGTCCTGGACGCGGCCCGCGCCGGCGATTCCCTGGTGGTCAGCAGCCCGCCGGGAACCGGCCAGACACAGACAGCCATCAACACCATCGGCGCGCTGGTGGACGCCGGGAAGACAGTGCTGGTGGTGGGTGACCGCCGGGCCAGCCTCAGCGAGGCAGCCAGCCGGCTGGAGGATCTTGGCCTCGAATCCATCCTCTTCCAGCTCTCCGGAAACGTCACCGCCCAACAGCTCAAGGCCCAACTGGTCCGCGCCATCATGCGCAACGAAAAGTCGCTGGAACCGCAGTTGGGAAACCTGCACACCACGCTGGCCGAACACCGCCACGCCTTGATGGACCACGTGGCGTCCCTGCACAACGTGCGCGACCGCTGGGGCTGCTCGCCCTACCAGGCAATGCAGTCCCTGGCCGAGCTGACCTCCATCCACCCGGCGCCCGCCACCACCGTCCGGCTCAAGCGCAGCGTCCTGGACAGCATCCGCGACCGCGAGGAGCTGGCCGGCCGGCTGCGCCGGGCTGCTGAGCTGGGCAGCTTCAGCAAGGCATCCACCACCAGCCCGTGGCACGGTGCGAAACTGCTGAACCGCAAGGAAACCGAGGAAGCCCAGGACCTGGTCCGTGCTGTGGCAAAGAGCCTGCCGGTCCTGCGGGAGCGGATGAACGCCGTCGCGGAACACGCCGAAATCCGGCTCGGGGAAACGTTCACGGAATGGGGCGAGCAGCTTGAGCTGCTCGTGGCCGTGCGCGGCAGCCTGGACAAGTTCACGCCGGACATCTTCGACCGGCCGGTCACTGACCTGATTTCCGCTACGGCGTCCTCGTCCTGGCGGCGTGAACGCGGCGTTGATATGGCCGCCATGCAGCGCTCCCGCCTCCGCCGCGTGGCCAAGGAGTACGTCCGGCCCGGAGTCCACATCTCCGACCTCCACACCTCGCTGGGCCTGGTCCAGGAGCAACGCGCCCTGTGGGCCGGCTATGCCACCACCCAGCGGCACCCGGCAGTGCCGTCCGGCCTGGCCGAACTGAACGTGATGTACCGCGACCTTGACCGGCAGCTGACCCGGCTCGGGTTGGCGCTGCGTCACACCGCATCCGGCGGTGCCCTGCATGGTGTCCGCTACGGGGACCTGATGGAACGCCTTGAGCGGCTGGTGGCCGACACCGACACCCTGAAGACCCTGCCGGAGCGCACACTCCTGGTGGAGAACATGCGCGAGCATGGCCTCGGTGAACTCCTGGACGACCTCGCTGCCCGGGAAGTACCGGCTGGCTCCGTGGCCGCGGAACTTGAGCTGGCCTGGTGGCAGTCGGCCCTCGAAGCAATGATCAGCGGCGACGACTACCTGGCCATGTCAGACGGCGATGCCCTGCGCACGCTGGAAGCGGAATACCGGCTGGCCGATAACGCCCACGTGGCCAGCGGCGCTGCCCGGCTTCGCTGGGACCTGGCCGAAAACTGGCGAACCGCCATCGCAGAGAAGCCCCGCCAGGCTGATCTCCTGCGCAGCCTCCTCAAGGACGGCCGCGTCTCCCTGCCTGCGCTCACCGCACAGGCGCCGGACCTGATCGGGAGGCTGGTGCCCGTTTGGTCCGTCAGCCCGTACCTGATGACAGGCCTGCTGCCTGCCGAACAGCGCTTTGACGCCGTGGTCATCCTCGACGCCGAGGCGACGTCCCTGCAGGCCGTGCTGCCGTCGATCGCCCGCGCCCGCCAGGTGATTGCCTTCGGCGACGCCAGGATCGCCAGCCCGCGGACCTTCACCGTGGGGGTCGAACGCCTGGCCCCGGGTGAGACCGCGCACCAGCGGGTGGAGAGCGCCTACAGCGCGCTGGCAGCTGTCCTGCCGGTATGGTCCTTGAACTTCGTTTACCGTGCAGTGGACGAGGACCTGGTCCTGCAGCTGAGCAAGAACTTCTACGATTCCGGCCTCCGCCGGCTGCCGGAGGGCCAGTCCGCAACCGGACTGGACCGCGCGTTGCTGGTGGAATACCTGCCGGACGGCACGGGGCTGCCCAGCGCCGACCACGAAGGCGTCGAATCCGTCGTGGCAGAGGTCAGCCGGGTGGTGGACCTGGTGTTTGAACACGCCCGCCTGCGTCCCCGCGTCTCCCTGGCCGTCGTCACAGCCAGCCTCCGGCACGCCGCCCGGATCGGCGAATCCATCAGGCTGCAGCTGCCCAACCACCCCGGCCTTGCCGGGTTCTTCGGCGCCGGCCCTGAATCCTTCCGGGTGGTCGACCTGGAACGCGCGCAGGGCCTGGTCCGTGACCATGTCATCTTCTCGCCGGGTTATGGCCGCACCCCGCATGGCCGGGCACTGCACAACTTCGGGCCGCTCTCTGCCGATGGTGGCCGGGAGAAGTTCGCCCTGGCCATGACCCGAGCCCGGCAGTCCATGCACGTGCTGACCTGCTTCCGGCCCGAGGACCTGGACCACACCCGCCTTACGCATGGGGCAGTGGACCTTTATTCGCTGCTGGACCGGGAGATTTCCGGCAACACGGATCTTGGCACGCCCGCCTCCCGGGCCGCGGCCAGCGAGCAGGCCCTCGGTGCAGACCCGCTGGTTGCTGACCTCGGTGACCGCCTGCGGGCCCGCGGCGCCAGGGTGTGGCACCAGTACGACGGCGCCATCGATGTGGTGGCCGCCGCTGATCCGCTGAGCACCATGGGCCAGGACGATTCCGCCCTGAACCGGCCGGTGGCGATCGAATCCGACGGCACCGGGCAGTACCGCAGCATGAGCGTCCGTGAACGGAGCCGGCTGCGGCCGGAGCTGCTGGAGCGCCTGGGCTGGCGGTACATGCCGCTGTGGACCATTGAAGTCTTCACAGACCCGTCCGCCTGCGCGGACAGGATCGCAGGATACCTGGGACTTGAGCGGATGGTCCTGCCCGCCCGGACAGATCATGCCACGGGCTTCCTGGACGACGACGTGGACCAGGCACTGAACGGAATCGGCGCGGCAGGGCAGGCTGCCAGGCGGTCTGCCGCGGCCAGCCAGGAACGGGCCGCTGCTGCGGTTGCCGTGAATGAGCCGGCTGCTGCTGCCCAGGAACCGGCCGCAGGCCCTGCAGCGGCTCCCGCAGCCGAAGCTGCGGACCTGCCGGACACCCGGAACCCCGGCGCCGGCGGCGCTGAACCGGACACAGACGACCTACGGGCCACCGGCCCGGGCAACGAGGAGGCGGGCACCATGGCCGCGAACGAAACGACAAATGCCGCCGCAGGAGAGCAGCCTGGCGGCAGCAGCACTGACCCGTCCACGGCCGCTGAACCGGCGGACACCCCGGCCAACGGCACTGCAGGGACCGCCGGCATCCTCCCCACCAAGGCGGCGGAGGACGATCCCAAGGGCTGGGGCGACCGCGAGGACGACCACGATGCGTGGCTCAAGGAACAGAAGCCGCCGCACTGGGGCTGATGGCAGCGGTCTGACGGCCGACCCGCCCTAAGGCGGGCCAACAAGGACAAAAAACAGCCGGCCCCGCGTGGACGCCCCGGCCAGGCGCTCGGCTTGGCTGCTGTCGGCAGCAACCACCAGCAGGCCCTCGGTCTCAGCCGTGCCAAGCCACTGGCCGTCCTGGGCGCCCTTGCCGGAGGTCCACAGGACCGGGACTCCCTTGGCAAGGACTTCTGAGGGTGCCAGGGGTTCGAAGCCGTCCGAGGGCGTGAGCACCACGTTCACCAGTTGGCCCGGCGCCACCAGCTGGATCGAGGACGGATCGGCCATCCGGAGCGGCACGGCCGCGGAACCGGGAGTTGTCCCGGCCAGGAGGCCCGGACCCACCAGCAGCGTGTCCGCCAGCGGTTGGCCCTTGCGCACTGGGGCTGCCAGTTGCATGCCCGCCACCTGGCCGGGGTCTTGCAGGAAACCGGAAGCGAGCAGGCCGGGAGGCACCCGCAGCTCAGCGAGGTCCGACGCCTGCAGCGCCGTCCCCGCCGGAAGGTCACGTGCCGCAGCCAGGACCCCGGCCAACGCGGGCGGGGCGGGAGTGAGCTGGTGGACAGTGATGGCCGCGGCGGCGCACAGGAGCAGGGCAACGGCCAGCCTACGATTGCGTCCCAGCCAGGCACCAAAACGCCGGGTGGCTTTTGACCCGTTGCTCCAGCCGCCGCGGCCTGAACTGCCGTGGACGCGTTGTCCAGGAATGTTGCCGCGGCGCTGGCGGTAGGGGGAAGCGGGCATGCTTCACCGTAGGCGCGACGAAACCCCGCATGACACAGGGGCAGCTGCTATGTGGACAAACCCGGGTCAAGCACAGGTGCGCACCGGCACAAAGCCGGGACCGCCGTCGTACCCCCTGCTCAGGCGGGTGGACCCGAAGGGGTGCTAGCTGGCTTTGGCGGCCGCAGCCGGGGTGGCAGCAGGTGCGGCGGCCGCAGCCGCGGGGGCCGACGGCGCAGGCGAGACGGTGCTTCCCTTGGCGTCACGGGAATCCGTGCGGTAGAACCCGGAGCCCTTGAAGACCACACCAACGCTGTTGAACTTCTTGCGCAGGTTTCCCCCGCACTCGGGGCACGTGGTCAGGGTGCTGTCGGTGAACGACTGCACGATGTCGAAGACGTGGCCGCAGTCCTTGCAGGCATAGGCATAGGTTGGCACTGGTGCTCCTCCTCTTGGGCAAAGGGAAGGTCCCGTGCTGCCGATTGGTGTTCCATTAGCAGTCGCAGGGCCTGAGTGCCAATTCTAGCATTCCAGCCGACGGCTTCAGTAGCTGGGTCAATCCTGGTGGGAGAGGCGCTGGAAGCCGGACGGGGTCAGGACTGTGGGGACAGGCCTGTCGAAGGGTTCTGCAGGAATGCTTCCGGCGGGGAGGATCTCGTCGTCGAAAACCACTGCTGTGCGGGGGATGTGGCGGTCTGCTGCCGCCAGGTGGGACTGGAACACGTCGTAATATCCGCCGCCCTGGCCCAGGCGGTTCCCGTCGCGGTCCACAGCGGTGGCCGGCAGGAACAGCAGGGCAGCCTGCCCTGCAACCGTTGTCGGGTGCCTTGGGCCTGTGGGCTCCAGCAGGGGAGCAAACTTGCTTCGTTCGAACTGCACCCCCGGCCGCCAGTCCACCCAGCTCAGCTCGCGTTCGGCTTCGCACACGGGGAGCAGCACGCGGTGGCCAGCTGCATGGAGGGCCTGGATCAAGGGCAAGGTGGGCGGCTCCGTCCCCACGCTGAGATAGGCGCAAACGGTTTCCCGACGGCCGCCGAGGATGGCGTCGGCCCACTCCAGGCCGTGCAGGGCGAGGCCGGCTCCGGCAGCTGCGAGTCCCTCGGCGCTGCGGGTGGAGCGCCGTCGCCGGTGCTCAGTCCGGAGGTTCTCCTTCGCCGTGGCGTTTTCATCGCTCATGGTGACATCCTTGGAAGCCGGTGTCGGCGGGCCGGGCCGCGATGTTTCCGCGGTGCAGGCAACGCCTGTGCTGATTACTGAATGGTTGACGCTGAGGTTAGATTAGTCCCGTGACTACCAGTAACCCCAGAGTGCGCAAAGCCGTTATCCCCGCCGCCGGGCTGGGGACCAGGTTCCTTCCCGCCACGAAGGCCATGCCCAAGGAAATGCTTCCTGTGGTGGACAAGCCTGCCATCCAGTATGTGGTGGAGGAAGCCGTGCACGTGGGGCTGCACGACATCCTTATGATTACGGGGCGCAACAAGCGCGCCCTGGAAGACCACTTTGACCGCGTGCCGGCCCTGGAATCAACCCTGGCCGAAAAAGGGGATACCCGGAAACTCGCCTCGATCCAGGCGGCCAGCAACCTGGGGGACATCCACTACGTCCGCCAGGGTGACCCCAACGGGCTGGGCCACGCCGTCCTGCGCGCCAGGCAGCACGTGGGCAACGAACCTTTCGCCGTGCTCCTGGGCGATGACCTCATCGATGCCCGCGACGAACTCCTTGCCACCATGATTGACGTCCAGGCCAAAACCGGCGGGTCCGTCGTCGCACTCATTGAAGTTGAACCGTCGCAGATCAGTGCCTATGGCTGCGCCGACATCGAGGCGGTTGCAGGAGAGGACTACGTCCGCGTCAACCGGCTTGTGGAGAAGCCCAGCGTGGAGGAAGCGCCGTCAAACCTGGCCGTCATTGGCCGCTACGTGCTGCACCCCGCTGTGTTCGGCGTCCTTGAAAAGACGGGACCGGGCCGTGGCGGTGAAATCCAGCTGACGGATGCGCTGCAGGAACTGGCCACAGTTGAAGGCGAGGGACACGGTGTTTACGGCGTGGTGTTCCGCGGCCGCCGCTATGACACCGGCGACAAGCTGAGCTACCTGAAAGCCTGCATCCAGCTCGCCATTGACAGTGAAGACCTTGGCTCCGGCCTGCGCGACTGGCTGCCGGGCTTCACTGCCGGGCTGTCCAAGTAGCACCCATGCGGCTGGGCCCCATCTGGCCGGTAACGCTGGAGTGCGACGACCTGGTCCTTCGTCCCATCCGGTACCGGGACAAGAAGGAATGGACTGCCGTCAGGGGGCGCAACAGCGAATGGCTGGCCCCGTGGGAGGCGTCCAACCCCGCACCCGGTGGGGGGTTGCCTGACTACCGCCAGATGGTGCGGTCCCTGAACTCGCAGGCGGCGGCGGCAACGGCTTTGCCGTTTGTGATCGCTGAGCGCAGCGTGCCCGGCGGCCCCGCGGCCATCGTGGGCCAGTTGACGGTGTCTTCGATTGTGTGGGGTTCAGCCATGATGGCCACGTTGGGGTACTGGGTTGACCAGGACCGGGCGGGGCGGGGGTTCGCACCGACAGCGGTGGCGCTGGCCACCGACCATTGCTTCCGCACCCTGGGGCTGCACCGGATGGAGATCAATATCCGGCCCGAAAACGGACCCAGCCTGCGGGTGGTGGAGAAGCTGGGATTCCGTGACGAAGGCTACCGGCCCCGCTACCTCCACATCAACGGTGAATGGGCTGATCACCGCACGTTTGCGCTTACATCAGAAGAGGTCCCTGAGGGGTTGCTGCACCGGTGGCTGGCGACCCGTACGTCATAAATCCAGTGATTTGCCAGCCGGACCACGACACACCGCGGCCAATGCGGCGGCAGCCGCCGTGATGCTCATACGGTTTTGAGTGTGGACTTCCCCCTTAGCAGCTCAGTGATCCTTGTGGTTGCCGTTGTGCTCTGGATTGTATGGGTTGCCCCTTATGTCCTTCGGAACCGGCGCAGCCAGTTCCTGCCCGCCGGCGAGATGCCGGTGGACACCCCCCACGAGGAGCTGCCTGACCCCACTGCGGGCCTGGCTCTGAACGTTGCCGCCCGGCAGGAGAAAGCAATGGATACCAGGAAGAGCGCCGGCCCCGGAGCAGGCGCGCCGCCCACCGGCCAGTTCCGGATCCGTTACGGCCGCACAGCTTTGGCGCTGGGTGGCCTGCTGGCGCTGCTGACCGCTTTTGTCTCCGGCGTTCTGCTGCCTTTCGGAGTGGGGTCGCCGGCCTTGCCCCTGTCCTGCCTTGCCTTGACCGTCCTGGCCGTGGTGGTCCTGCGCCGGTTGGCGCTTCGGGACCGGGCTGCCAGGGTTGAGGCCGCCTTCCGCGACGCCATGGGCCCGGCTCCGCATCGCGCTGAACCTGCCAGCAACCACCCCGCCACGCCCGACGCCGGCCCGGCGCCCCGGGAGGACCCCCCTTTTGACGCGGAAGCCGACAGCGGGGCCGCCAAGCCGCTGACGGCTGCGGAACTCCGCGACGCTGCCCTCGCCGTCGCTGTGGCCGCCGGAGATGCCAGCGCCATCATCGCCCCTGCAGGGCCAGCCAACACCCCGTGGGAGCCCGTGGAGGTTCCCAAGCCCGTCTACGTCGAGGCTGCCAAGGCGGAACGCCCGGCTCCCGCGCCGCTGGAACTTCCCGAAGCGCCCAAGGCAGCCGGCAAGCCGTCCCTGCGCCAGGGTGCGGAAGCCCAGGCGTCCGCCGCTGACGCCGCGCAGCCGGCGAAGGCACAGGGCGCCCTGGGCAATCTCGACGACGTCCTGCAGCGCCGCCGCGCCTAGCAGTTCCGCGGTGCGACGGGATTCCCGTGGCCGGCCGGTGCGCCGGTTTGGCATTAGGCCGGGAAAATTTATAGCCTAGGGTCACCGGTTCCGCAGCGGCAGTTGGCGTGCGGCATCATCCGGGGCTATAGCTCAGTTGGTAGAGCGCTTCGTTCGCATCGAAGAGGTCAGGAGTTCGAATCTCCTTAGCTCCACAATCAAGGCCCTCTGACCTGCGGAAACGTTGGGTTGGGGGCCTTTCCTTTTGCCCATGGTGATCCGATGCCGGGGCAATCCCGCTCGGGCATCCCGCCCTTGGTACAAAAGATACCGGGAACGCCCAGCAGCTCTGGCCCGCGTGGCCATCCCTGGATTGTACGTTCCCCCTGCCACTCCCATTTGGGCGTTTACAATCCAATACCGGCGTGCCACGATATGGATGTTGTGCGCTTCGCGGGTCAGTCATCCTTCGCAGAATGTGACAGGGAACAGATCAGTACAATCACCTCCTCCGAGGCATCTCCGGTACTCGGCCCCTCGCGAGGAATTCCTCATGTTTGATCTGTTCAAAGACCTTGATACCTACAAAGGGATCCCGCCGTATGCCAGCGAACATTACGGTGTCTATCAACCTCTGCTGGGCTGGGAATCACGGCTGACCAAAAAATGGATTCAGCGCGGTGGAATCATCGTCGATCCGCATATCAAGAAGATCCTTGATGCCCGGTTCAAACCCGGTCCGGAACTCGTGCAGAATGATCATCCCTTGGAATTTCTGGCGTTTCCCCTTCAGCCTGGCTCCGGAATATCGCCCTATTCCGTTATCTTGACCAAGACACTCAACAGCGAGCTACTGGTTGTCCTGAGGGATGCCGTCCAGGGTTTTGTGGAACAGCATGAAGGCCGTCTGCCGCAGGGTGCAGAATGGAATGCGCTGATAGAAATTAACAATTTTATGGACCCCGAGGCAGGGCCGCTGCGGAGGGTTAACGATATCCATCGTTCCCGCCTGAACCAACAGATGATGGCCCAGGCCCAAGGGGGCCAGATCACCGGCGAGGTGCTTGCGGCCACTAAGCAAGCACACCTGGCCCTCATGCAGTACGAGTCCCAGATCGCCGTCTTCCTCCTTGCCCAGGCCGAGGCCCAGCAGGGGGCAGATCCCAACGAGCTCGCCAAGCTCTTTTCTGTCACTACCGCCGCGCCGGCCACTGACATCCTCCGACCGACGGACCCTTTGGCGAGCATAGACCCCCGCGCTTCCGGCGGGACGCTCTCGCCTGTGGGGTTTGTGCACTTGTTCCGCCAATACTTTTTCGATTTGGGAACCTTTCTGGGCGAAAGTGTCGAACATGTTTGGCTTGCACCGGGAACAACAATCGAGCTCATCGAGGTGAGCACCCGAAAGTCTGTCGTGGAGCATCAGGAGGAAAGTGCGTCAGAGTCCACCACCACTTCTGAAGAGAGCAGCGCGGTTAAGGATGAACTCAGTGACGCGGTGAAAGCCGAGAACAGCAGCAGTACCAAGCTTGGTGTCTCGACCACGAACACTGTGAATTTCGGCGTGTACCAGGGTACTGCTTCGGCAAATTACGGCGTGGAGAGCAGCCGGAAAGAGGCCCGCGAGGCAACTCACAAGCAAAACCGGGAGCAGTCGGAAAAGCTTTCTTCACAGATCAAGCGGAGCTTCAAGTCCATCTTCAAGACCGTGACAGAGTCGACGGATGTGCGCAGCCGACGGTACCTGCTGCAAAATACGTCGAACAAGCTGGTCAACTACGAGCTGCGGCGCAAAATGCGCCGCGTTGGCGTCCAGCTTCAGGATATGGGAAACCAGCTGTGCTGGCAGGTGTTCATCGACGATGCCGGAGTGTCCCTGGGACTGTCTGAACTGGTGCATTTTGCTGAATCCCCGGACTTGGCGAACCTCAAGGACCCCGAGTTTGGCCCGCCCCCGGCCAACATTGCCAAGAAAATCACGGTGCCGATTCCTTTCACCCCCATCCTGAACTACAGCAACTGGCATGCAAACTACGAGTTCGCGTATCTGGAGACGGGCAACACGCCATATAAGGACAAGTTCCTTGGCACCGTAAAGGGCGACGATGATGACGATGACAGCCAGGTCATCATGGGGCCCTTCACGTTCAAGATTGACCCTCCGCAAAGTGACTATGTCCTGACCGACGACATCAGGATCATTGGGCCGCAAGGCAACAAACAGGCCGTGGTGAGGACGAAGACCAAAAACGCGGATGGCTCGTTCACCCTGGTGCTGCAGTTCATCAACTTCAACAAGGAAAATGTCCTCAACCTCGACGTGGAGCTGGTGTTCGCCCCACAGGCTGCCGCACTCACCGAATACGAGGCAAACAAGAAGAAGATCCAGGAAAAGTACGACGTCGAGAGGCAGCGTCTGCTGAAAAAGAGTTTCCTGGAGAGCGTCAGGCAACGCATCAAGGACGCAAGCAGCATCAGGTCCAGGCCCTCATGGGACCTGAGAGAAGAAGAACGCACGGTTATCTACCGTGAACTGCTCCAGCGCCTGATGCTCGACTCCTGGGACATAGCCTCCAAGAATCAGAAGGATACGGACAATCTTCGCCTCAGCCACGTCCGCTCGGAGGTCATCCGGGCCATCTTCGACGTGGATGGAATGCTCTACTTTGTAGCACCTGAATGGTGGATGCCGCGGCGGCACCGAAGCCAGCTCAATTTGCAGGTGCAGGTGGGAGACCCCTCAATCGAACTGACCGATAACGACGTCGTTAAATGGGATGACGTCGAAAAACGCCCGGACAATTACCGAATTACCGAAGACTCCGCTCCCGCACGGTTCGGCAGTTCACTCGGGTGGCTGCTCCAGTTGGACGGTGACAACCTCCGCAACGCTTTCCTTAATGCGCCCTGGGTGAAGGCTGTCATCCCGATCCGGCCCGGGAGGGAGGGGGCCGCGCTCAATTGGCTTAGAAGCATCGAAGGCCACGAGAACGACGGGTGGAACACGCCCTATATCGGCACGGCTGAAGAGGATGCCGAGTTCAGCGGCAAGACCGTCGGTGAAGTACTGGAGATCATTGCCGGGCGAATGGAAAAGGAGAACGGCAAGATCGTCAACGTACTCGAAGCAGACAAGGTCTTTGAAAAGGGGTTCGACCCGCTGGCATCGGGCTTCGACGCAGGGTTGCCCGCCAACAAGGTCTTCAGCCAGTGGATATCGATTCTTCCCACGGACCAAATCGTGGCCTCCGAGTATGAGCCAAAAGACCTCACCCTTTAGCCCTGGGGAAACAGCCATGGAACTGAGGGACATCACCCGGGAAACCTCATTGCTGAAGTCCTACAAATCGACATACGTCGACAACCAGAATCACGAACTCCTCAGGATCTACCGGGACAAAGGCCGCCAGTTTCCGGTACTGACCGAGCGGGTCTTCACACAATCAGGAGCCTCGCCGGAGGAGTTGATCGACTACAAGCTCCAGCGCAACATGGATGATGCCGATGCCGGACGGATTTTCGTCCTCGAGCGCACCGACAACCCGACCGATCAGCTGAAGACGAGGCTTTTCTTCGTCTGGCTCTCCCCAGCACTGGTCGGGCAGTTCAAGGTTGGCACCTCCAGCGCCCCCAAGGTGAAAGCGAGCGTTGTTTTTCATCCGCCGGCGGGCCTGGAAAAGTACCCGACGTACTGGAGAGGAGGACTGGAGCCGCTCCAGGTACCCAACTTCCTTGAGCTCGGAATAAGGTACCTGTGCAAGGAAAAGAATGTCGTGGCCCAGCATTTCTGCTCAACCCCCAAGACCCGCCAGCCCGGCGTCCCGCGCACCGACAGCCTCAAGAGTTCCCTGGCCGTGATGGTCGTGGTGCCAGTCTCCAGCGCCAATGCTTTCGCCAGCCTGGGCGACCCCCGGGAATTCGAAGATGCGCTCCGGCACATCGCCAAACGATGCTTTGAGGCCGTCACCACGCAGTTGATCCCGGCGGCTGCGGTCACGCTCGAGCGGGTGGCCGTCTCCGGATACAGCCGGAGCGGGGCAGTCCTCCGCACCCTCCTGGACAATGCCCGGGCGAACGAGCCGTTCATGCGGAACGTCGTGAAGGAGTTTTATGCCTTCGACGTGATGCTTAACGAGAACAATCCCCAGGGCGTTGTGATCAAAACGAAAAAACAGGGGTACGACGAGTTCTGGTCAAGACTCAAGACCTGGCAGGGGGAGGACTCCGACAAGATGATCCGGCTCTACAGCTCAGAGCCTGCAACGGTTGGAGCGATCTATGGCGAACTGCAAACCCGGCTCAAGAACTACGGCGGGGGATATCAAAGCGCCGTCGGTTTCAGCTCCTTCAACGGCAAGGCGCGGCGGAATGGTTCCGGAAAATACGCCGGACTCAGCGACGGCTACGAGATCTACTCCACCGACAACTCACGATCCCTCGCCGTTATGCCCTCAGGAAACGCCCTTGTCTACCTCTCCAGCGAGAACCTCGTTAATCCAGAAGGCTTTGCCCCTGGCGGTACCTACGAGCCCGGGCTGGAGGGGCACAGCTGGTTCGTGTCGCGGCTTCTGTCGCATGCCCTGTTCCACAGCGGCTTCTAGCGGTGCCCGTCCGCGACTCCTGGATAATCGCCGAAGACACCGGCACAACCAGCGCCTAAAGCCAGCCCTTCTTTTTGAAGATCCCATACATTGCACCCGCGATGGCCACCATCAGCGCAAGCGCCAGCGGGTAGCCAAGGTCCCAGTGAAGTTCCGGCATCGTGTCGAAGTTCATCCCGTAGATTCCGGCCACAAACGACGGTGCAAACAGGATGGCAGCCCACGAGGAGATCTTTTTGACCTGCTCGTTCTGCTCCGCGCTGGCCTCGTTCTGCCGGTTCGCGGTCAGCGTGCCGTCCAGGGTCAGGGCGTTCTGCAGGAGGTCCCGGAAGGAATCGGCCCGGGAAATGACCCGCTCCACATGGTCCTCCACATCGCGCAGGCTGTGCTGGAGTTCGGTTTCCACACCGTACTTCGCAAACCCCCGCTTGAGCTGGAACATCATGTCCGGCAGCGGGTGGATGGCCCGCTGGAACTGGATCACTTCGCGGGCCAGCTCGTAGATACGCCGCGACACGGTTGAGTCGCCGCTGAAGAGCTGGTCCTCAATCTCGTCGATGTCGTTTTCCAGGCCGGCCACCACCGGGGCATAGTCATCCACCACGCGGTCCAGCAGGGCGTACAGCACAGCTTCGGGCCCGTGCTTGAGGAGGTCAGGCCGCGCCTCAAGCCGTTGCCGGACCCTGGCCACGCCTGCCATCTCCGCATGCCGGACCGTCACCACAAAGTTCTTGCCGGTGAAGATGTGCAGTTCACCGAATTCAACGGTTTCGGTTTCATCCACGTACCGGGCGGGCCGGAGCACCGTGAACAGGTTGTCGTCGTAGCGTTCCAGCTTGGGCCGCTGATGCGCGGACACGGCATCCTCGACGGCGAGCCCGTGCAGGCCGAACTCCGCTGCCACGGCGGACATTTCCTCCCGAGTGGGCCGGTACAGGCCGATCCAGGCCATCCCGCCGTAATGGGCCAAGGTCTCAAACGTCTGCTCCAGGCTTTCCGGCTCCGCATGCCTGACACCGTCAACGTAGACGGCGTTGTCGATGATGGTCACGGGCGGGTGGTCCTGACCCCTGGAAGCCGGCAACGCGAGGGGTGATAAAAAAGGCAGTCCATGTCCGAAGCCTAACCGTCCTGCCGCCGTCGGACGCCCCTGACACTGCCGCAACGGCCGTCAGCCACCGGCCGCCTTGGACAGGCCGCTGATCAGGGGCTCGGTCCGGTAGGGGATATGCGTGTGCAGGGCCAGGACGGTTTCCGTCCGGATCACGCCCCTGATCCGGAGCACCTGCCGCAGCGCGGTCTGCAGGTTGTGCGTATCGGTGGCGACCACTCGGCACCACACATCGCCCCGGCCCGAAATCTCGTGCACTTCGAGGACCTGGGCGATGGTCCGGAGGCCGGCCACCACACCATCCAGTTCCCGGTGCGAAACTTCGATGGTCACGAAGGCAACGACGTCGTAGCCCACCGCCTCCAGGTCCACTTCCCGCCCGCTGTGGCTCAGGATGCCCGAGCGGATCAGCCGCTTGACCCGGGTCTGCGCGGTGTTGCGTGCCACCCCCAAGGAGTCGCCGAGTTCGCCGACCTGGATCCGGGGATCGCGGATCAGCGCCAGGAGGATTTTGAGATCAGTAGGGTCCAGATTGTTCAAGTGGTCACTTTCCATCATCTTGGCTGGCCAATATTGACTGTTTTGCGCAATTCTGCCACGAATATCCGTTCAATAGGGCAGTAATGCCGCAATGTAGGGCTATCGGATATCCACCCCGCGCGGCCTCCCACAAGGACCAGCCCCGCGGTTGAACCAAGGCGGCACCATGACGGTCTTCAGTGAACTTCGCATGCGCCCTGCCCCGGCCGCTGCGGCCAGGGGCTGGGACGCTTCCACCACGGCTCGCCTGGCCATGGCCGGCGCCGTCATTTTTGTGCTCCTGGTGGGTGCCAACCTTGCCACCCCCCTGTATCCGCTGCTGCAGGCTGAGCTGGGGCTGTCCACCCTGGACGTCACGGCCGCGTTTGCCAGCTACGTCCTGGCCCTGGTGGCAACCCTGATGCTGGCCGGCCATTGGTCCGACCACATTGGCCGCCGCGCCGCGCTGATCCTCGCCGTCCTGGCAGGACTCGCCGGCGGCTGGGTCTTTGCGCAGGCCGGCACCCTTGCTGCGCTGTGCGCAGGACGGGCCCTGCAGGGAATGGCCGTGGCCCTGGCCACGGGCGCCAGCTCGGCCGCACTGCGCGAACTGCTGCCCTCCCGCCCCGAATGGGCCTCCCGCTTCACGCTGCTCGCCTCCGCAGGGGGAGTGGCGGCGGGGCCCGTCATTGGCGGCCTGCTCTCGCTGCTGCCGGACCCAACCGCCATGCCGTATTACGTTCATTCCGCGGTGCTCGCCGCGCTGCTGGTGCCGCTGTTCCTCCTGCAGGCCCGCCCCGCCATCAGCCAGCCGCCGGTCTCCCGGCCGTTGCAGGTCCTGGCGCCACGACGGCCTTCCGTGTCCCGCGAGGCGCGCGGGGCCTTCTGGCTGGCATCCGGCGTCGGATTTCTCAGCTTCGCCGTCTTCGGGTTCTGCCTGTCCCTGGCCCCGGGATACTTTGCGCAGGTCCTGGGCACGGATTCCCGGCCGTTGATCGGTGTCCTCGCAGGGCTCACCCTCGGCGCCTCGGCGCTCAGCCAGCTGCTCGCCATCCGTGGCCGGTTTGCCGTCCCCGCAGGTCTGGCGATCCTGGGGACAGCCATCCTGTTGCTGGGCGCGGCCGGAGCCTGGCACAACCCGCTGCTGCTGGTGGCGGCTTCCCTGGCTGCCGGCGTGGGCCAGGGCGTGGCGTTCCGTACGGTCTTCAACGACGTCGCGTCCCGGGTTGAACCGGCCCGGCACGCCCAGATTGTCAGCACCGTGTACGTGATCACCTACCTGGGCAGCGCCGTCCCGGTCCTGGGACTTGGCTGGGCCACCGGCGTTTTCGGGCTCGCGGCGTCCGTCAGTACCTTCGTGGCCGTGTGCGGCACGGCGGCACTGCTCCTGGCGGCCCTGACGCTCCGGCAGGTCCTGCGGCGGAGCTAAGCCCGCCGCTACGCAGGCAGGGGCCCGTGGTTACCCTGGATGTGCTCAAACACCAGGGTGGTCTCGGTGTGGCCCACCACCGGATCCGTGGCCAGGTTGTCCAGCACCCAGTCCCGGAGGTCTTCGGTGGTGGCCACGGCAATGTGCAGCAGGTAGTCCACCGACCCTGACGTGTGGAACGTGGACAGCACGGCCGGCAGGTGCGGTACCCGCGCGGTGAAGCGGTCGATCTGGTCCCGGTCGTGGGCCCGCAGCCGCACGGCCACCAGCGCCTGCACGGACCGGCCGATCGCGGACAGGCTCAACTTCGCCTCGTAGCCCTGGACAATGCCCCGCTCGGAGAGCGCCCGGGTCCGCATCAGCGCTGTGGACGGGGCGATGCCCACCAGTTCCGCCAGTTGCTTGTTGGAGATCCGGGCGTCTGCCACCAGCGCGGCCAGGAGCCGCTCATCGATGGCGTCGAGGGACTCCTGGTGCTGGACCGGCCTGGCATTCCTGGGGTTCGTACTCACTGCAGTTCCTTCCAACGTCCTGCATTCATCCTAGACCGCTGATTTGTCGCCAACAGGTGCCGCAGCCGGTGCGCCGCCGAACATCTGCAACGAAAGGCCGGGATGCGGCGCGGGTTAATTCGTTGCGACCAGTGGGTCGCGGGGATGGACGACGGCGACAGTCGCCGCGGTGAGGACCGCAAGGGCCATCACGGCCCCCGCGAGGGCGGACCAGCCGAAGGACTGGAACAGCAGGCCCCCGGCCCACCCCAGCACGCTGGACCCGAGGTAGTACGCCAGGTTGTACAGTGACGCCGCCTGGGCCCTTCCTGTGCTGGCGATGGCTCCGGTCCAGCCGGCGCCGATGCTGTGCGCGGCAAAAAAGCCGCCGGTGAACACCACCAGTCCGGCCAGGATCACGGGCAGGGACGGGGTGAGGGTCAGGGCCAGGCCAGCCACGGCAAGGGCCAGGCCCGCCAGCAGGATGGTCCGGCGGCCAAACCGCAACGTCAGGCCTGCGGCCCAGCGGGACGTGAACGTCCCGGACAGGTAGGCCAGGAAGATCAGGCTGATAACGGTGGCCGGCAAGCCGAACGGTGCCCCGGAGAGCCGGAACCCCAGATAGTTGTAGACAGCCACAAAGCCGCCCATCATCAGGAAGGCCTGCACGTAGAGTGCCAGGAGCCGGATGTTCCGCAGATGCCTGGCCAGTGTCGCCACGGCGCCGCGAAGCCCTGACGCCTGCGCGGCCACGAAGCCTTGCGCCCTGGGGACCAGGAGCAGGAAGGCGACGGCGGCCAGCGTGGCCAGGATCGAAACTGAGAGGGCCGCCGCGCGCCAGCCCCACAGTTCCCCGGCGGGTCCGGCCACCAGCCTGCCGGCCAACCCGCCCAGCGTGGTGCCGGCAACGTAGCTGCCCGCTGCGACGGCAGCATGCGCCCGGGTGACTTCCTCGTTGAGGTAGGCGATGGCAATGGCCGGGATGCCCCCCAGTGCCATGCCCTCCAGGAGCCGCAGGCCAAGGAGCATGCCGAAGCTGCTGGCCAGCGGCACCAGCAGGCCCAGGACCGTGGCGATGGAGATGCCCCAGGTCATGGCCTTCACCCGGCCGATCCGGTCGGCCAGGAACGACCATGGGATCACCGTAACGGCCAGGCCCACGGTGGCCAGGGAGATGGTGAGGGCGGCCTCCGCGGCCGTGATCTTCAGGTCGGCTGCCAGCAGCGGCAGGACGGCCTGGGTGGAGTACAGCTGGGCGAAGGTGGCCACGCCGGCGAACGAGAGGCCGGCGAGGATCCGCGTGTATGCCGCCGAACCTTTCGGGTGGCCATTCCACCGGAGCGGTTCCGGCTCGCTGCCGGGGAAGGGGGCGGGGCTGGACATTCCGTAAGCGTAGCCCCGGCCGTCATATCGCTCCAATGCATGCTTTGTGTCAAAATAATCGCAAATACGGATGAATTATCCGGGGCGCCCGGGTCCCGGCAGGAAAGGCCCGGCAGCAACGTGGAACCCGAACTCAAGCACCTCGTCCAGCTCCTCCCACTGTTGCCGGTCCTGGCGGAACTGGGACGGACGGGGCACATCACGGCCACGGCCGAGATCCTCGGCGTCCCGCAGTCCACGGTGAGCCGGGCCGTGGCCCGGGCCAGTGCCGTGGTTGGCGCTGAGCTGGTGGTCCGGGACGGCAGGGGAGTGCGCCTGACCCCCGCAGCGCAGACCCTGTTGCCGTACATCGACCAGGCGCTGTCCGGCTTCCAGGCGGGACTTGACCTGGTGCGCACCGAATCCGACGTGGCCCGCGGAAAAATCGCCGTCTCCTTCCAGCACACCTTCGGCGAAGCTGCCCTGCCACTGCTGATCAGTGCCTTCCGAAGCAGCCATCCCGCCGCAGTCTTCACCCTCAGCCAGGGGGCCCGCAGTGCCTGCCTGGAGGAACTGGCCGCCGGCCAGTCGGACCTGGCCCTTACGGCCCCGGTGGCACCTGCCGGCATGAACCTGGACTCCATCCCCCTGTACCGCGAGCCGCTCCGTTTGGTGGTCCACCACAGCCACCGGCTGGCCGGCCGGCGCAGTGCCGGCGTTGCCGAGGTCCGCACCGACCCGTTTGTTGCACTCGGCCCCGGTTATGGCCTGCGTTCGCTCACCGACGCCCTGTTCAAGGAGGCAGGGTGCCGGCCCCGGATCGCTTTCGAAAGCCAGGATTCCCATACCGTCCGGGGCCTGGTGGCGGCAGGGCTGGGGGTCAGTATCCTGCCGCCCGGTGGCGACGCCCCGGGCCGGGAACTGAGGGCAGCAACAGGAAACCTGGGCTGGGTTGAAGTGCCGCTGACGTCCCGGCTCGCATTCCGGGAGGTGGGTGTGAGCTGGCGTCGCGGGAAGCCTGGGTCCGAGCCCGTCTCCGTGCGGCTCTTCCGGGAGATGGTGCTCAGCCGGGGGCAGGAACTGCTGGCCGGGCTGGCCGGCGGTTACGCATTACCGGAGCCGCCGGGAACATGAGGACGCCGCCAGGCGCATGCCCGGCAGTCCTGCTGCCAGTAACCTTGTGGCGTGACTTACACCGAAAAAACCCCCGTCCCGCCAGCTGCCCCCACCGAAGGCCACACCCCCGGTGCCCTGAACGGCATCATCATCGGGCTGGACATCGGCGGCACCAAGACCCACGGCATCCGGTTCGAAGACGGCGTCCCGGTGGCTGACGAATCCGCGGGCAGCTCCAACGTGCAGAATGTCAGCCGGGAAGACGCGGCCCGGAACCTCGCTGAACTCTTCGCGAAAATCGGCGGCGGCCCGGTAGCAACGGTGTACGCAGGCTCCGGCGGGATCGACACCGAAGACGACGCCGCGGCGCTCGCCGCCCTGATCGCGCCGCACGTGCCGGGGGCCCGGGTCACGGTGGTCCACGACTCGCGGCTGCTGCTTGCCGCCGGCCACGCCAGCACCGGTGTGGCGGTCATTGCCGGGACCGGCTCGGCTGCCTGGGGCAGGAACGCCGACGGCGGCGAGGCCCGGGCCGGCGGCTGGGGTTACCTTTTGGGCGATGAAGGCAGCGGGTACTGGCTGGGCCGCGAGGCCGTCAGGTACAGCCTGACGCAGATGAACAAGGGACTTGCCCCGGATTCCCTCACCACAGCCCTCCTCGCCGGCTGCGGCGTGGCGGACCCCAACCGCCTGATTGCCCTGTTCCACGACCCGGCCACCGGCCGCCGGTTCTGGGCCCAGCAGGCACGCCACGTTGTCGCCGCCGCAGCCACAGGCCATGCCCCCAGCCAGGCCCTGCTGGAACAGGCCGGAGCGGACCTGGCCGCACTGGCGCTGCAGGTACTCCGCCAGCTCGGGCTTGAAGGGCCCGTCATCCTCGGCGGCGGGCTGGGCATGAATGTGCCGGCCCTGCAGGAGGCATTCCGCGGCCATTTAGCGGCTGCGGGCGTCACCGAGGTTCGCGTCCTGGACCAGGAACCCGTGTTCGGGGTACTGGACCTGGTGGCCGGGCCAGCCTGACGGGGAACTTCAGCCCTGGATGGAACGGCGCCGGGGCGTCAGGCGGACGCCGGGCAGCGGCGGCGCCGGAATCCGTCCGGACTCGGCCCCCGCGTCCGGACCATGGCCGGGGACCAGCCCGTACCGGGCCGCTGCATTCTCGGAATCCGCCAGCGCCGCCTGGGCTTCCCACTCGTCGCGGGCCTGCTCCACTTCGTCGTGGGTGCGGCCCACAAAGTTCCACCACATCAGCAGTTCCTCGCCGAAAGGTTCGCCGCCGATCAGGAGGAACCGGGTGCCGGGAAGTGCCGTGAGGTGCAGGTCGGAACGGCCGGCGCCCAGGTAGCCCAGCGGTCCCGGCGGGATGTCCTGCCCGTCCACCGTCAGGCCGCCGTCGAGCACCAGGATGCCGTGCTCGAATCCCGGATCCAAGGGCAGGACTGATGCCCCCTCGCAGACCACGTCGGCGCCCACGATCGGCGAAAACATCGTTGCGGGCGAGGCCACGCCGGCCAGCTCGCCCACGAACACGGTTGCGGTGTAGCCGGGTGCCAAGGCCTGCGGCAGGTTGCGGTGCTGTTCGAAAGCCGGGGCGCGGTGCCGCTCGGCGTCCGGCAGCGCCACCCAGAGCTGAAGCCCCCGCTGCAGCGGCAACTCCCCACCGCCGTCGGGAACGACGGCGAACTCCGAGTGGGATACCCCGTGGCCTGCCGTCATGATGTTCAATTCCCCGGGCCGGACCACCACGTCGCTGCCCACGCTGTCCCGGTGCCGGATGGTCCCGGCCAGCGGCCAGGTCACGGTCTGCAGGCCGATATGGGGGTGGGGGAGCACGGACATCGCCGTCCGATCCGGCCCGAAACTGTCCAGGAAGCACCAGGCGCCAATGGTGGGCAGTCCCCGCTGCGGCAGCGTCCGGCGGACGTTCATGGCCCGCACCCCGCCCAGCGGAACTTCCCGCTCGGGCCACAGCTGCAGGCAGGGCCCCGGGCCCTCCCCGCTGGGTGCCGGCGGACAGACTTCCTGCTGCGGGGATACTTCCAGATTCGTCACCCTCCCACTTTAGGCCGCGCCGGCCGGGCGGCCCAGCGGCCCCTTGGGCGGCCCGGAATTCCTGGCCTCCGGTCCACCCATCCGGCAGGATTCAGGTTCCGAATGGTTACAGAAGGATTCCTTTTGCCCCAATCCGATCCTTGGCGGGTGTTCACGGCCAAGGATTGGGTTACCGTAACTATCAGTGTGCTGATGACCATGTCCCGGCACCACGGATGCCGTCAACAGAACAGGTAAGTCCGCACCATGGACCAGGCAATGATCGAGTTCAAGAGCGTCACCAAGCAGTACCAGGGCGGGCAGGCGGCCGTGGCGGGACTGACCATGGCAGTAGCCAAGGGGTCCATCACCGTTTTTGTCGGTCCGTCCGGCTGCGGCAAAACAACGTCCCTGCGCATGATCAACCGGATGGTGGAACCCACGTCCGGTGTCATCACCGTTGATGGCAGGGATGTGACGTCCGTGCCCGCTGCCGAACTCCGCCGCTCCATGGGCTACGTGATGCAGTCCGCGGGGCTGCTGCCGCACCGTTCGGTGCTGGACAACATCGCCACCGTGCCGCGCCTTAACGGGGTATCCAAGGCCGCCGCGCGGAAACGCGCCGAGGAACTGCTGGACGTGGTGGGCCTGGCCCGGCCCCTGGCCAAGCGGTACCCTTCACAGCTTTCCGGCGGCCAGCAGCAGCGCGTTGGCGTGGCGCGTGCGCTGGCCGCAGACCCGCCGGTGCTGCTGATGGATGAGCCCTTCAGCGCCGTGGATCCTGTGGTCCGTGACGAACTCCAGCAGGAACTGCTGCGGCTGCAGAAGGACCTGGCTAAAACCATTGTGTTTGTCACCCACGACATTGACGAAGCCACCATCCTGGGCGACCAGGTCGCGGTGTTTGCGGTAGGCGGAAAACTCGCCCAGTACGCCACCCCGGAAGAGATCCTGCGGGCCCCCGCCAACGATTTCGTCGCCTCGTTTGTTGGCCGGGACCGCGGCTTCCGCCACCTTGGCTTCACCCCGTCCGACGGCGTCAGTATCCACCCGGTGCCCACCATCATCCGCGAAGGGGACAGCCACCGGTCGGACCCGGCCGCCACCGGAGGCTGGCAACTCGTAGTGGACTCGGGAATGCGTCCGTTGGGCTGGGCCATTCCCGGCACGGACACCGCACTTATTCCGGGCGGTTCACTGTTCCGCCCGGGCGACAGCCTCCGCCGTGCACTTGATGCCGCGCTTTCGTCCCCGTCGGGCCTGGGCGTCGCCGTGGACCAGGAAGGCCAGGTCCAGGGTGTGGTCCGGGGCGGCGAAGTCCTGGCCCTCATCGAGGAAGCACGCCAGCTGCGGCAGGCTGCGCTCTGATGGAATGGTTCCTTGCCAACAGCGGCATGGTGCTGGAACGGGCCGGCCAGCACCTGGTCCTGGCCCTCATCCCCATGCTTGCGGGGCTGGTCATCGCGATCCCGCTGGCCCAGCTGGCGCGGCAGAACCGGGCCCTCCGTTCGGTGGTCCTCACCGCATCGTCCCTGCTCTACACGGTGCCGTCCCTGGCGCTCTTCATCATCCTGCCCACAATCCTGGGCACCCGGATCCTTGATCCGCTCAACGTTGTGGTGGCGCTGACGGTCTACGCGGTGGCGCTGCTGGTCCGCGCTGCCCTGGACGCCTTCGACTCCGTGGACGACGGCGTCAGCCAGGCTGCCGTGGCCATGGGCTACAAGCCGTTGGCCCGTTTCCTCCAGGTGGACCTGCCGCTGTCCCTTCCTGTGATGTTCGCCGGCCTTCGCGTGGTTTCGGTCAGCAACATTTCGCTGGTCAGCGTGGCGGCCCTCCTGGGCATCGGAAACCTTGGCATGCTCTTCACGTCCGGACTGCAACGGGACTTCATCACGGAAATCGTGGTGGGCATCGTGGCCATCCTTATCCTTGCCCTGTTGATGGATGCCCTCCTGGTGGTGCTGGAACGAGTTATGACGCCGTGGGTGCGGGCCGGCAACCAGCGCGGCGGACAGGAACTTGCCCCGGAACACAACACCTCGAACGACGCCGACGGCGGGATCCCGGCTGCGGCCGGAACAGCCGGGGCCGCCCGGCGGCTGGCGCAGCCGAAGACCGGAGGGGGGAACGCATGAGCAACGTCTTTGCCGACACATTCGCCTGGCTCACCGACCCGCTGCACTGGACCGGCAGCGCAGGCATCCCCACCCGGCTGGTGGAACACCTCCAGTACACGGGGCTGGTCATGCTGATCGCCACCGCCATCGCCGTCCCCATCGGCCTGTACGTTGGCCACACCGGCCGCGGCAGGGTGGCGGTGGTGGCCATCGCCGGTGCATTGCGCGCGCTGCCCACTCTGGGACTGCTGACCCTCTTTGTCCTCCTGGCCGGCATCGGCCTGATGCCGCCGGTCTGGGCCCTGGTCATCCTCACCGTGCCCCCGCTCCTGGCCGGCACCTACGCAGGCATCTCCAGCGTTGACCGGAATGTTGTGGACGCGGCACGCGCCATGGGGATGACGGAGCTCCAGGTGCTGTTCCGCGCCGAACTCCCCAACGCCCTCACCGTTATGTTCGGTGGCTTCCGGACCGGCGTCCTCCAGGTCATCGCCACAGTGTCCGTGGTTGCCTACATCAACCTCGGCGGCCTCGGCCGGTACCTTTTCGACGGCCTTGTCCTCAGCGACTTCCCGCAGATGCTGGGCGGTTCGCTCCTGATCGCGGTGCTGGCCATCGCCGTCGACCTTGTCCTGTCCCTGATCCAGAGGCTGTTCCTGACCCCAGGCGCCTCAAAGCAGTCCCCCCACAGCCAGCCGGCTGCGGTCGATCTCACAGAACCCGCCCCCGCGGAGCCTGTGGTACTAGGAGGAAAATCATGAATGAAAGCCGTTCACGCCTCGGCAGGCGGGCGTTCAGCGGCCTGGCCGCCGGCGTCGGCCTGGCCATGGCACTGTCAGCCTGTGGCTCGTCCGATCCGCTCAGCAACGCACCGGCCACCGGTGGTTCCTCGGACGGGAACACTGCCCTGGTGGTCGGTTCCGCCGACTTCCCGGAAAGCCAGATCATCGCCGAGCTGTACGCCGGTGCCCTGACGGCCGCAGGCATCACCGCCACCACGAAGCCAAACATCGGCTCCCGCGAGGTTTACTTCAAAGCGGTCCAGGACGGCTCGGTGGACATCGTTCCGGACTACACCGGCAACCTGCTCCTGCACGTGGACAAAGCAGCCGCGGAGGTTTCCGCGGAAGACATCCTCGGGGCGCTCCCGGACAAGCTCCCGGATGGCCTGGCAGTCGGGGACGCCTCCAAGGCTGAGGACAAGGACGCGCTGGTGGTCACGAAAGCCACGGCCGAGAAGTACCAGCTCAAGTCCATCGAGGACCTGGCCAAGGTGTGCAGCGAAATTGTGGTGGGTGCCCCCGCCACGTTCGCGGAGCGCGCCTACGGCCTGCCCGGCCTGAAGAAGAACTACAACTGCGAGCCCAAGAAGCTGGAACCGTTCAGCGACGGCGGCGGACCCGTGACGTTGAAGGCACTGCTGGATGACCAGGTCCAGGTTGCCGACATCTACACCACCACGCCGTCCATTGCCGATAACGACCTGGTGGTCCTGGAGGACCCGAAGGACAACTTCATCGCCCAGCAGGTCATCCCGCTCTTCAACGAAGCCAAGATGACCGACAAGGCAAAAGAAGCCCTGAAATCCGTCTCCAGTGTCCTCACCACCGAGGACCTGATCAACCTCAACCGTGCAGTCAGCGGCAGCCAGAAGCAGGCAGCCAAGGACGCGGCCGAGGGCTGGCTGAAGGACAAGGGCATCCTCAAGTAAGGATGCAGCGGCCGGGTGCCGGGGGAGTTGATCCCCGCCCTGGCAGGCCTGAACGCACGACGGCGGCTGCCGGACCTGGTCCGGCAGCCGCCGCTTTTGTGTGGGCGAGGTCTCAACGGGAAAACATCCTGCCTGTGGCATATTTGAGGAATGGCAGAATTCAGGCAGTCCACCAAGCTTCACAACGTGCTCTACGACATCCGTGGACCCATTCTTCAGGCCGCCCAGCAAATGGAAGCGGAGGGTCACCGGATCCTCAAACTGAACATTGGAAACCCGGCACCCTTCGGGTTCGAAGCGCCGGACGCCATCCTGGTGGACATGATCCGCCACCTTCCCCACGCGCAGGGCTACAGCGATTCACGGGGCATCTTTTCCGCCCGCACCGCCGTGTCGCAGTATTACCAGACCCGCGGCATCCAGAACATCCACGTGGACGATATCTACCTGGGCAACGGCGTCAGCGAACTCATCACCATGTCCCTGATGGCGCTGCTGGACGATGCTGACGAAGTCCTGATCCCCACCCCGGACTACCCGCTGTGGACCGCTTCCGTTGCGCTGGCCGGCGGCAAACCCGTCCACTACCTGTGCGATGAGGACTCGGGCTGGCAGCCGGACCTTGAGGACCTGGAAGCCAAGATCACCCCGCGGACCAAGGGCATTGTGGTGATCAACCCAAACAATCCCACCGGCGCCGTCTATCCCGAAGAGACGCTGAAAAAGATCGTGGCGCTGGCGGAAAAGCATGGCCTGGTGCTCTTTGCCGATGAGATCTACGAGAAGATCCTGTATGAGGATGCCGTCCACGTAAACATGGCCAAGCTCACCGGCGACGATGTCCTGTGCCTGACCTTCAGCGGACTGTCCAAGGCGTACCGGGTTTGCGGCTACCGGGCCGGCTGGATGGCCATCTCCGGGCCGAAGAAGGACGCCGCCGATTATCTCGAAGGCATCAGCCTGCTCGCCAACATGCGGCTCTGTGCCAATGTTCCCGCCCAGCACGCCATCCAGACGGCGCTGGGCGGTTACCAGAGCATCAACGACCTCATCCTGCCCGGCGGCCGGCTTTTGGAGCAGCGGAACAAGGCGTACGACATGCTCAACGCCATTCCCGGCGTGAGCACGCAGCAGGCCCGCGGGGCCCTGTACCTGTTCCCCCGGCTGGACCCGGAGGCGTTCCACATCCGGGACGACGAGAAGTTTGTCCTTGACCTGCTGCGGGAGGAGAAAATCCTGGTGTCCCACGGGCGGGCGTTCAACTGGGTGCGCCCCGACCACTTCCGCATGGTCACGCTGCCCAACGTCAAGGACATCGAGGAAGCGATCGGCCGGATGGGGGACTTCCTCAGCAGGTACAAGGGGAACTAGCCTGAGTTCACGGGCTGTTCAGGCCCGTGAACTTCGCCGGAAGGATTCGCCATGACCACTGTGGTCGGCTTCGAACAGGACCCCGCCCAGACCCTGCGGGCGGGGAAAAAATTCTCGCTGGCGGAGGTGGATCCTGACTCCACTCCCGGGTATCCGGGCAACAAGGAAAGCGGCAAGGCGCTGCTGGCCGGCCAGGACGACGATCTGGGCGAACTGCAGGAAAAGCTGTTCGCCGAGTCCCGTTTCGGCGGTGGCCGGCGCGTCCTGTTGATCCTGCAGGCCATGGACACCGCCGGCAAGGGCGGAATTGTCAGCCACGTCATGGCAGCCATGAATCCGCAGGGGGTCCAGTTCAAGGCCTTCAAAGCCCCCACCGAGGAAGAGAAACAGTACGACTTCCTGTGGCGGATCGAAAAGGAGGTTCCCGCGGCCGGCATGGTGGGGGTCTTTGACCGGTCCCACTACGAGGACGTCCTGATCCACCGGGTCCACGGCTGGGCAGCCCCGGAGGAGATCAAGCGGCGGTACGCGGCCATCAACGAATTCGAGTCCCGGCTGGCGGACGCCGGCACCAAAGTGGTCAAGGTGATGCTCCACATCAGTGCTGACGAGCAGAAGAAACGGCTGCTGGCGCGGTTGGACACACCCGAGAAGCACTGGAAATACAGCCGCGGCGACCTGGACGAGCGGGCCTTCTGGCCGGACTACATGGCCGCCTACCAGGCCGCCATCGACGCGACCAGCACGCCCGGCGCACCCTGGCACGTGGTCCCGGCCAACAAAAAATGGTACGCCCGGATCGCCGTGCAGCACCTGCTGCGCGGTGCCCTGACCGGACTTAACCTCGAATGGCCCAAGGCAGAGTTCGATGTGGCGGCCGAGCGGGAACTGGTGGCCAGGTCCTGACCGGCTAAGGGGATGGCCTTAGAGCGGCTGGTCCCGGGCTGCTGCCAGCCGCTTCCGGGCGCCCTCGAGCCATTCCTCGCACCGCTGTGCCAACGCTTCGCCGCGTTCCCAGAGACCCAGGGATTCCTCAAGGCTGGCGCCGCCGGCCTCCAGCCGTGACACCACGGCCACCAGCTGCTCGCGGGCTTCCTCGTAACTCAGCCCGCTGACGTCGGCCCCTGCCATTTGCTGCTCACTCATGTGCTGCTCCTGCTTCCACGTTGTCCTCTTCTGTTTCGACGGTGCCACCGCTGCCGGTGGAGGTGGCGCCAAACCGGCCTTCCGCCACCCGGATGGACAGCGGGGCCCCAGCCGGCGCCTCCGCCGGGTGGCGCACCACTGCGTGTCCGGCGGCCGTACCCGGGACGGCGCCGGCCCTGGCAAGTTCGACGACGGCATAGCCACGGTCCAGGGTCTTCTGCGGCGACAGCGCACGCACCTGGGCCTTGAGGTGCTGGAGTTGGTCTGCGGCGCGGACCACGGAGGAGTTGACGGCGGTCGCTGACCGCCGCAGCAACCGTTCCAACTCTTCCTCCCGGACTGTCACCAGGCCTTCCGGCGCCGCGAGGACAGGCCTGGACCGCAACGCGGTGAGCCGGTCCGTCTCCCGGTCCACCAGCCGGTCCATGCAGCGCCGAAGCTGCTCGCGGGCCTGGCGGACTCCCGCGAGTTCCTCGGAGACATCCGGCACGATGCGCTTGGCGGCGTCCGTGGGGGTGGAAGCCCGGAGGTCTGCCACGTCATCAAGGAGCGGCCGGTCGGCTTCGTGGCCAATGGCGCTGACCACCGGCGTGAGCGCCGCAGCGACGGCCCGCACCAGTTCCTCACTGTTAAACGGCAGCAGGTCCTCCAAGGCACCACCGCCGCGGGCAATCACGATCACATCCACGTCGGGGCGTTCATCGAGTTCACGCAGCGCCCGGATCACTTGCGAAACGGCCGTATTGCCCTGCACCGCCACCTCGCGGATCTCGAATTCGACGGCAGGCCACCTGAGGGCTGCGTTGCGCAGGACGTCTTTCTTGGCGTCGGAATCCCGCCCGGTGATCAGGCCGATCCTGTGGGGCAGCAGTGGAAGGGGCTTCTTGCGCGAATCCGCAAACAGGCCCTCAGCGGAGAGGGCCTGGCGAAGCCGCTCGATCCGGGCCAGGAGATCACCCAGGCCCACCGGCCGGATGTCGCGGACCAGCATGTTCAGCCGTCCGGTCTTGATCCAGAACTCCGGCTTCAGGAGGGCCACCACCCGGGAGCCCCGCTCAAGCGGCAGGTCCTGGCGTTCCAGCACCTTGCTCCACACCGACGCCGGCAGGGACACTTCCGCGTTGACGTCCCGCAGCGTCAGGTAGGCGTTGGTGCCGCGCCTGTTCAGCTCGATGACCTGTCCCTCAACCCAGGCCGACGGGGTCCGGTCAATGTGGGCTTTCAGCTTCTGCGACAACAGCTGGAGCGGCCAGGGGTTATCAGGGCTGGTTTCCGCGGCCGTGGCAGGCAGGGTGGTAGGCGCGTTGTCCGGCAGGGCTGCCTGCTCAGACATGCGGCTGTCCGTACGGGGCTGGAACGGGGGACATGGGGTCCTTCATCTCTTGTGCGGCGGTCAACCAACCTTATCCATAACCTCTATCACCGGGGTCTGACAGCGGCCGGTCAGGATCGTTGCCTAGGATGGTTTGACCGCTGTCGACCCTGAAGGACCTGTTGTGCGCACTTTTGTTTCCGCCGTTGCCACGCTGCTGGCCGTGCTGCTGGCTGCCGTGGCCGTCCCGGCCATCTGGCTGGAACGCACCATCGTCCAGGAGGAAGGCTTTGTTGGTTTGGCGGCTCCCCTGGGAACCAACGCCGAATTCCAGCAGCGGCTGGCCGCCGCCGCCGTCGGAACCATCGATACCAGCGCCGTCCCGGGCATCGTGTCCGAACTGGTGAAGCCGGTCCTTGCGGATGCGGCCACGTCGCTGACGTCCCTTCCCGGCTACCCGGCGGCGTGGGAGGAAACCCTGCGCAAGAGCCACCGGCTGAGCTTTGCCGTCTCCGGTCCGGATGCCGGCACCCCGTCAACGCTGACGCTCGATGTGGCGCCGCTGGTGTCCCTTGCCACCGGCGAGGTGTCCCGCGCCATCGGCATCCCGCTGGCGCCACCCGCCGAGACGCTTATCAGCGTGGGCCAGCCGCAGCAGAAGGAACTGACTGAACGGCTGGCTACGTTTGCACCGGTTGCATACCTTTTGGCGATTGGCTCGGCCGTTGCGCTGCTGCTGGCTCTGGTGGCAGCGCGGCGTAAATGGACGGTGCTGGCCGCTGCGGGGGTGGGTGCCTTGCTGCTCGCGGGATTGTGGGCCGTCGGGACCGGGGTTGGATCAGCCATGGCGCTCGGCACGGACACCGGCAACGACCTGGGAAACCTGTTCCGGGACGAATTCGTTCCGGCCGCAGCCGCAAGCTTCCAAAGCTGGGCCGGGGTTACCGCCGTCGTCGGGGGAGTGCTCCTGCTGGCAGGGGTTGTGGCGGGGGTCTCCTCGAGGCGGCGGGCACAGCCAAACCGGTAGCATGGGGAAATGACCTCCACCGCTGTTTCCCTTTCGATGCCAACCATTCCGCGTAGGCGCCGCTCGCCCGAGGAAGTAGCAGCCGCAGCCCCCGTTTCCGGGGCGAAGAGGGTGCTGCTGGCAGCCCCGCGCGGCTACTGCGCCGGCGTGGACCGCGCGGTGATTGCAGTGGAGAAGGCGCTGGAGCATTACGGCCCGCCCGTTTATGTCCGCAAACAGATTGTGCACAATGTCCACGTGGTGAGCTCCCTTGAGGAGAAGGGTGCCATCTTCGTTGACGAAACGGACGAGGTCCCCGAAGGTGCGCTGGTGATCTTCTCAGCCCACGGTGTCTCGCCGGCCGTAGTGGAATCCGCCGAGCAACGCGGTTTGCGCACCATCGACGCCACCTGCCCGCTGGTGACCAAGGTGCACAAAGAAGCCGTCAGGTTCGCCAAAGACGATTTTGACATCCTGCTGATCGGCCACGACGGCCACGAGGAAGTCGAAGGTACGGCCGGGGAAGCACCGGACCACATCCAGATCATTAACGGCCCGCACGAAGTGGACCAGGTAACCGTCAGGGATCCCGAAAAGGTCATCTGGCTCTCCCAGACCACATTGAGCGTGGACGAAACCATGGAAACCGTCCGGCTGCTCAAGGCCCGCTTCCCCACGCTGCAGGATCCGCCCAGCGACGACATCTGCTACGCCACCACCAACCGACAGGTGGCGATCAAAAAGATCTCGCCGCAGGCAGAGCTGGTCATTGTGGTGGGATCCGCCAACTCCTCGAACTCGGTCCGGCTGGTGGAGGTGGCCCTCGAGTACGGCGCCAAGGCCTCCTACCGGGTGGACTTTGCCAACGAAGTCGACGAAGCCTGGTTTGAGGGTGTTGCCACCGTAGGCGTGACCTCAGGGGCGTCGGTCCCGGAAGTCCTGGTCCAGGACGTGCTGCGCCTGCTGGCCGACTATGGCTACGGCAGCGTTGAAGAAGTGGTCACCGCTGAGGAAGACCTGCTGTTCTCGCTGCCCAAGGAACTCCGGGCCACCCTCAAGCAGGCCGGCGACGTGACCCGCGCCCTGGGCGGGCGCAAGGCACGCGACTGACCTCGCCTGCGCTACCCTGGCTTACGCCGCTTCTTCGTCGCGTTGCAGTTCCGGCGCCGCCACTGCCCGGGGTGTTACCTCGATGGCGGGCGGTGCCGCCAGCCCGGCGGCGTCCAGCGAGTTGAGTTTGCGTGCAGTGGGCAAGACCCGGGCCTCGAGGGTCCCCACCATCGAGTTGTAACGGTCCACTGAGGACTTCAGCGAGGCGCCCAGCTTGGTGACGTTCTCACCGAGCGTCCCCATTCGGTCGTACAGCTGGCTGGCCAGCTCAAACAGCTCGCGGGCACTGTCCGTGAGGACGTCCTGGCGCCACGTGAACGCGACGGATTTCAGGACCGCAAGCAGCGTGCTGGGGGAGGCCAGCACCACGTTGCGGGACAGCGCATGGTCCAGGAGCTCCGGGTCCGCGTTCAGGGCGGCGGCAAGAATCGATTCGGCGGGCAGGAAGCAGATCACCAGTTCCGGTGAATTGCCGGGAATATCCCAGTACTTTTTGTTGCCCAGCGCGTCCACGTGCGCCCGGAGCGCTTTGGCGTGCGCCACAAGCAGGGACTGCTGGTTGCGGCGTTCCATGGCGGACGGAAGGCCGGCGGGACGGGTGTCCGCAGTGCCGAGCTCCTGGGCTTCCAGGTAGGAGGACAGCGGCACCTTGGCGTCCACCACAAGCTGCTTCTGGCCGGGCAGCTGGACCACCAGGTCCGGGCGGACGCCGGACTCGCCGCCGGTGCTGTGGAGCTGCTCCACAAAATCAACGTGGCGGAGCATGCCGGAGGCTTCCACCACGCGGCGCAGCTGCACCTCGCCCCATTGGCCGCGTGCACTGTTGGACCGCAATGCCGATTCGAGGGCGTGGGTGGACCGGATCAGCTGTTCATCCGAGAGCCGCGCCTCCTGCAGCTGCTGGGCCAGCTGGCCGTACTGTTCCACCCGGTCCCGCTCCAGCAGCGCCACCTGCTGCTGGACAGCGGTGAGCTTCTCCGCCACCGGCGCCAGGGCGCGGAGCACACTGCCGTCCTGCGACCTGGCCTCGCCGAGCTCCCGGTTCTGTGCCGCCAAAAGCCGCCGCTCGGCGTCGGCCGCTGCGAACCTGGCGCTCACCTCCGAAAGCCGGGACGAGACGGCATCGAAGTCCTCCTCCAGCCCACGGGACTTCTTCCGAAGCGCCAAAAAGACGGCGGCGGCGCCAGCGAAGACGCCCAGCAGCAACGTGAACAAGGCCAGAATCAGGGCAAATGCATCCATGTCCTTACTGTTGCATGGGGCTCCGACAATTTGCGGCAGGTAGAATCTATGCTCGTGGCTCTAACTATTGGCATCGTCGGACTGCCCAACGTCGGCAAATCAACTCTCTTCAACGCGCTCACCCGCAACCAGGTCCTGGCGGCGAACTACCCGTTCGCCACCATCGAACCCAATGTCGGCGTCGTGAACCTGCCTGATCCGCGGCTGCAGAAGCTCGCCGAGATCTTCGGTTCCCAGCGGCTGCTCCCGGCGCCGGTGTCCTTCGTTGACATCGCCGGCATTGTGAAGGGTGCGTCCGAGGGCGAAGGCCTGGGTAACAAGTTTCTGGCCAACATCCGCGAGGCGGAGGCCATCGCCCAGGTGGTCCGCGTGTTCGATGACCCTGACGTCATCCACGTTGACGGCAAGGTGGATCCGCGCTCGGACATGGAAACCATCAACACCGAGCTGATCCTGGCCGACCTCCAGACCATCGAAAACGCCATCCCGCGGATCGAAAAAGAAGTCAAAATCAAAAAGCGGGAAGCCGCTGAGCTCGCTGCCATCAAGGCGGCGCAGGTAGTGCTGGAACGCGGTGACACCGTGTTCTCCTCCATCAAGAGCGACAAGCTGGAGATGGAGCACCTCAGGGAGCTCGGCCTGCTGACGGCCAAGCCCTTCATTTACGTCTTTAACTCTGACGAAGGCATCCTGGGCAGCCCGGAGAAGCAGGACGAACTGCGCGCTATGGTGGCCCCCGCGGACGCCATCTTCCTCGATGCCAAGCTGGAATCCGACCTCGTGGAACTGGACGAGGAGGAAGCCCGCGAAATGCTGGAGATGAACGGCCAGGACGAATCCGGCCTGGACCAGCTGGCCCGCGTCGGCTTCCATACCCTGGGCCTGCAGACCTACCTCACGGCAGGACCGAAGGAATCACGTGCCTGGACCATCCACCAGGGCGACACCGCCCCGCAGGCTGCCGGCGTGATCCACTCCGACTTCCAGCGCGGCTTCATCAAGGCCGAAGTGGTTTCCTTTGACGACCTCGTGGCCGCTGGTTCCATGGCCGAAGCGAAGTCCCGCGGCAAGGTCAGGATTGAAGGCAAGGAATACATCATGGCCGACGGCGACGTGGTGGAGTTCCGCTTCAACGTCTGATCCCACAGAATTTTGAGACGGCCCCGCATGCTTCCGCATGTGGGGCCGTCTCTGTTGGTGCTGGGCTACCTGCAGCACGTGACCTAGGATCTCCTTCGAGACCGGGATGCGCACTGACCCCTACCTGAACGGTGCCTAACAGACCGGCATCGGGCACAGCTGGGGCCTGGCGAACGTCACCAGCTCCGAGGTCGCCGGAGCCCGGTACGACAAAGTGATCTCCCTCGCCGGGCCGGCATGCTCCCGGACTGGAAACCACAGCCAAATACGGAATATTCGAATCTTTTTTACTATGATCTGCTCGTCCATGGGCAGGGAGTTACCAACCTCATCACGAATAAAGGGATGGTGTGGGATGGAAACAACCCGATTTATCGCGATGAGTTCGAACAGCACTCCTACCGAGGACCTGAGGACGACAAAATGGACGGCGCGATTGACACCGTCGAAGAAGGGAACATCCTCATGAACAACCACAGCCTCATCGCCTCCAACAGCCAGGACAACATGAAAGCGCTTGAAGACATGCTTGGAATTGTGACTAGATGAGGGCGCGGAGCGGTGCCATGACGTTATTGCTGGTGGGTCTGATAGGGCTTGCGGTTGTGGCGGAAACACGAGTTCGACCGAGCCAACTGTGCCAATTGCTGCTCAAACACAGGAGGAACCGATGAAAGCTGAACTGACCTGGCAGGAAGCTAAAGCCCACACACAAGCCATGCAATTAGAGATCGCCGCACTGATCCCAAAAGATGCTGTTATCTTGATTGATCAGAAGAAGAAGGGCGTGCTTCTGTCCTGCAACAAGACCCAACACAACTGGAACGCTTCAACGACGCTCACGGTCGCCGAAGGAACCGAATTAGAGCCCATCGTGGGAGCCATCGAAGCCCATTACCGGGCGAACGGCGCCAAAGTATCTGTCGATAGGAATGTAGATGAAAACTATAGAATCCAAATCGACCCGCCTGCTCCAGGGGAGAGTTACATCGTCTCCGAAGGATTGTCCCCAAACGAAATCCGTATCGCATCAGGATCTGCGTGCTTCACCTTGCCCGAGGGCGTCTACCCAGGTGGGGATTTTTAGATCCTCATGAACAACCACAACCTCATCGCCTCCAAAGCGAGGACAACAAGCAAGTACTCAAAGACATGCTTGGCATTGTGGGGCGCGACGCGGTGCAGAGTGGACCGCGCCTTGAAAGCTAGGGACTATACCCACGAAGACATCGCGGCCGTCACCGGCTACAGCTTCCAACGCATCGGCCAAAGCCATAAAAACAACCAGCTGACGCGAGCATGACGAGTCGAGCTGACGGGGCTGCAGGCCGTCCGAGAAAGCGCCGGTTGCAGCGTAGGAAGGTGTTGGAGCGGCGGGTACCTATCGTGTTCGCGGTCATCGTTCTGCTGGTGCTGGGAGTGGGACTGGCCCACAACTACCTGGTTGACCGGCCCAGGGTCGCTGCGGAGGTCACAGCCAAGGTGGAGTCCAGGGACGGAGAGGTTCTTTTTATCGCTCATGCTCCGCGGCGACCGAGAGAGCCCGGTTATGTCGTCGTCGTGTTCGATGGCCAAGAGAGTCGCTGCTCGTTGGACCTTTTGATGCAAAACCCGCCCGTGTTTCAGTGTGATCCCGCCGTGAACGTCAAATGATGGAATGCAGGCGATAACGGAGCTGCGGTACATGTAAAAAGAAAGCCCTGAACCGTCCAGGGGTTGATGCCGCTATCTTCTGTGAGAAAGATAGTGATTATGCCCAAGCAGTTCCGGCCCGAAGTCCGTGACCGTGCAGTGCGCAAAGGATGGCAGCACCGTGGTGATCAAGGGAATCGATGGGAGTGCCCATGAAAAGTATCCGACTGCGGGAGGGGTCATGCTGCTGTCGAAGCTGTCAGGGTCCTTGGACGACATTGGCGAACATCGCTCCGCTGCATGGTTCCGCCAGATAGGGGATGGATTGCAGAAAGGGCTGCATCGGAAGCAAGAATTTGAGGCCTGCCGTAGCATCCTTGGGCCCAAGTTATCCACAGTTGGAAAATACCAACGAACGAAGGTGGGCTTTGGGGCTCAGGATCGTTGTATGGGAATCAGATACTACGCATATGCGTTCGACAGCAATCAGACGGAGAAGGCGCTCGCCGACCCGTTCACGGTGATTGGAGTGGATCCGCTCGCAGACGCGTGGGGTCTGCAACCTGGCTTTCAGCGGGGCGTCACAGATTTCAGGCAATCCCTGCCCGAGCGGGACTTCCTGAACCTCGACAAAGCCTGGCCCCACCTGCAGCGGCTCACTGCTCCACGCTTTTCCGGCGCTACGGCCAGGGCGGCCTACCGGATGTTTGAAGGGCAGGTGACCTACGGTGACGGTGGCCTCTCATGGCGGGCATGGGTGCGGGTACTCCCGCCCCACGACGTCGCATTGATCGCCCGGGACCTGGCGACGGTCAACGAACGCCACATGGAAGCACTCCTGATGGGGACCTACCCGCCCGGTGAGGAGTTGGAATCTGAGGTGGCCTACGCGACCGCGTACCTGAACAAAGCGAAAGACTTTGTCCGTGCTGCGGCCTCAGACGGGCGCGGATTCGCCTACACGATCCGGTGACGCCGCCGTTCGACGGAGCCTAAGTGCAGTTCCGGCTTATCGTCCTTTCCCGCCGCGCGTGACCTAGGCTCAAGCAATGACGGATCTTGAGGGTGCGGTTGTTTTGGTGGTTGGAGCCACTGGCGGGCTCGGTTCGAGGATAGCCGCCGGGCTGGAAGGTGGCGGGGCCGTCGTTGCCAGGTCATCGAGGACCGGCGGGGATGATCTGCGGGTACCTGGCACGATCCGGAGGGTGCTCGACGCCACGCTCGCCGAGCACGGACGCCTGGATGGGCTGGTCATCGCGTCGGGGGTGGTTGCCTTTGGCGCCGCATCGGAGATTTCCGCGGCAACGGTGGACGAACTCTTCGCGGTGAACGTGACCAGTGCGATCCAGCTCATTGCCTCGAGCCAGCCGCACCTTGCGGATTCGGCGCGTGCGGGCCGGGAGCCTTTTGTTCTAACCCTGAGTGGCGTGGTTGCTGAGTCACCTGTAGCCGGCCTGGCCGCATATTCCGCGTCGAAGGCGGCTCTCGGCGCCTTCGTTGTCGCGGCGGCGCGCGAGTATCGCCGGGCAGGCATCCGGATCGTGGATGCCAGGCCAGGCCACACCGGCACAGCCCTGTCCGAACACCCGATCGCCGGGTCGGCGCCAGGGTTTGGAGCGGCACTGGATCCGGACTTCGTGGCAGGACGGATCATCACAGCTATCGTCGACGGCGAGAAGGATCTGCCCAGCGCCGCGTTCTATTCCTAGCGGGGAGGTGAACCCGGCGGTCAGTGCGCCGCCGGGTGCCATCCCAGCGCCGGGCCCAGGCCGGTGGCGATGTCCGTGAGGATCTGTACGTAGTCCTCATGGTCGAAGCTGAACGGCAGGGCGAACGCCACCTCGTCAACTTCCTGGTAACCCGCGTGCGCCTGCAGCTGCTCCGCAATCTCGCTGCTGGTCCCGATGAGGTCCGGCGCGAACATCATCCGTTTCGGCCCCTGTGGCACGGCGGTGCGGGGCGTCCGCTCGTCGACGTACCGCTGGTACTTGGCACGCTGGCCGGGGGAAGCGGAGTCGGTAGGGATGACCACCAGACCCTGAGAGACGCGCGCAGGCGCGTGCTGACGGGCTCCCGCCGCTGCGCGGAAGGCCCTGATCTGGGACTGCTGGATCCGGGCAAAGTCCGGGGCCTCGCCCTCACCGGGAAAAATGACGCTGCTGGAGAGCAGGTTGAACCCGTTTTCCCCGGCCCACACGGCAGACTTCCGGCTGGCAGCGCCGTACCAGAGCCGGCCCCGCAGTCCCTTGGAGTGCGGTTCAACGCGGTTGGAGAACTCCTCCACCACGCCCTGCTTGCCGCTGAACTCCCTGACGGGTTCGCCGGCAATCATCCGTCCCAGCCGGTCCACGCGGGTGTAACCGAAATCCTCCACGTCCGCGGAATCCGGGTACAGCTCCTGCCTCACGGTGTCCCACTGCATCGGTTCCCCAACACTGACGCCCGGATTGATGCGACCGCCGGACAGCAGGTCCACCGTGGCCAGGTCCTCAGCCAGCCGCAGCGGGTTCTCCCACCCCAAAGGCGTCACCGCGGTCCCAAGCTCAATCCGCGAGGTGCGCTGGCTGGCGGCGGCCATGACAGCGATGGGGGAGGAGATCCCGTACTGGAGGTGCCGGTGGCGCAGCCAGGCACTGTCGAACCCCAGCCGCTCACCCAGTTCGATGACCTGCAGCGTGCTCTCGTGCCCGGCGGCCGGATCCGCAGGATCAAACAGGCCAATGGTCAGGAAACCCAGCTTGCGCAGCGGGCGTGGGGAGTCGGGCACGGTGTCCTCCGGGAAGTTCTGCAGTGGGCTGATCCCCACAGTATTCGCTCCAGATGGAGGCAGTTCGCATTATCGTTACGTCATGATATCCGGCCGCCACGTCCGCCTCGTCCTGCCCCATCAGCTTTTTGACCAGCACCTCGACGAGGCCGACGGGACAGTGTTTGTGCTGATCGAGCACGACCTGCTCTTCCGCCAGTACTCGTTCCATTCGCACAAACTGGTCCTGCACCGTGCTTCCATGGCCCGGTTCGCCCGCAGGCTGCGGGATCAGGGGCATGACGTGGCTGTTTTGGAGAGCTCCGCCAACCGCTCGTCGCGGGCGCAGCTCGCGGAATTCATCCGGCACCGCCATCCAGCGAAGGTGACCTGGTTCGATGTTGTGGACGACTGGCTGGAAAAGGACCTGGTGGCGGGCCTCGGGGACACCGGCTACCGGATGCGTGCCGACGACGTCCTGGAGACGCCCAACTTCCTTACGGACCGCAGCCGGATCGATTCCTGGTTCGCCGATAACCCGGCCCGCATGCACGACTTCTACGTCTGGCAGCGCCGCCGGCTGAACGTCCTGGTCCAGAACGGGGATCCTGTGGGCGGGAAGTGGTCGTTCGATGCCGAGAACCGGAAGAAGCTTCCGCGCGGCTATGTGCCGCCCACAGTAGGCCTCTTCGCCCGCCATTCCGACCCGCAGCAACAGGGAACCTTTGACCTCGAAAGCCTGACGGCTTACCCTGGCGAGGCAAAAGGCGACCAGCCCGGGGAGCCTTCGCCCGACGTCGTACGGGCGATTGAATGGGTTGCGAAGGAATTCCCGGCGGCCCCGGGCGACCCGCACCTGTTCGCCTGGCCCACCAGCGCCGACGAAGCCCGCCGGCACCTCCAGGAGTTCATCACTGAACGGCTGGCGGACTTCGGGCCGTACGAGGATGCGATTTCCCGCGAGCATCCGTTCATCAACCACGCTCTGCTGACCCCGGCGCTCAACATCGGGCTGCTCGACCCCCGGGAAGTTGTCCAGGCGGTCCTGGACGGCGCGGACCAATCCACCCCGCTGGCGTCCCTCGAGGGCTTTATCCGGCAGGTGATCGGGTGGCGGGAATACATGCGCGCCACGTACCGCACGCGCGGCCGCCAGATGCGGAGCGCCAACGGGCTCAACCACAGGAACGGGCTGGGGGAGGGGTGGTGGGATGGAACCACGGGCCTGGCGCCTGTGGACCTGGTCATCTCCCGTGTACTGGCCACCGGATACGCCCACCACATTGAACGGCTGATGGTACTGGGCAACGCGATGTCCTTGCTGCGGATACACCCCGACGACGCCTACGAGTGGTTCATGGAACTGTTCATCGACGCCTATGACTGGGTCATGGTGCCCAACGTCTACGCCATGAGCCAGTTCGCTGCAGGTGCCGACATCACCACCAAACCCTATGTGTCCGGCAGCAACTACCTGAAGAAAATGTCGGACCTGCCCGCCGGTGACTGGATGCCGGACTGGGACGGCCTGTACTGGGCCTTCGTCGAGGACCACCGGCCCGTCTTCGAACGGAACCACCGCGCCAAGATGGTGGTGTCCCTGCTCGACGGCATGGAGGATGGGAAGCGGCGGGAGCACCGCCGTCGTGCGGATGCCCTGCTGCAGAATCCCGACGGCGCGGCGACGCGGTTGCTGAGCCCGCCGCAGCACCGGCCATGACCAGGCAGACGGCTTATCCTGTTTAGAGGGCGTGACGTGCTGATGGCAGGTCCCCCTTCCCGGGAGGACAACACAAGGAGGCTCCATGCCTGTCAGGCATCTGATGCGGCTCATCGCCGCGGCATTGGCAGCCGTCCTGGTTCTGTCCGGTTGCCAGGGCGGCGGCAGCGCACCGGTAGTGGTGGGGGAAACCAAAACCGGCGGCATTGCCACCGTGGCGGAGGTAAACGCCTTCACCTCGTTCAACCCCTTCAGCGCTGACGGCAACACCGACATCAATTCCAAGATCGGCGCCGTCACGCACTCCGGCTTCCATTTCCTGGACCAAACGGCCCGGGTGGTGCGGAATGACAAATTCGGCGGCTACGAAAAGATCTCCGACCAGCCGCTCAAGGTCCGCTACACAGTCAACGAAGGCGTCAAATGGTCCGACGGCGAGGCCATCGACGCCGGGGACCTTCTCCTTGCGTGGGCGGCCGGGTCAGGATACTTCGACGACGAGGATCCGGCCCTCGGCACCGGCACCACGTATTTCGATTCGGCCGCGGACACCGGCGGCCTCGCGGGCACGGTTCTCCCCGAGCTCGGCGACGACGGCCGGTCCATCACGCTGGAGTACACCCAGCCTTACGCCGACTGGGAGGTGGCGTTCGACGTCGGCCTGCCGGCGCATGTGGTCGCGGCCAAGGGCGGCCTCAGCGACGAGGACGCCTTGGTCAAACTCCTCGAGGAATCACCGCGCGGAAACCCGGAAAAGCCGGCAGTCAACGCCGACCTGAAAAAGGTCGCGGATTTCTGGAACTCCGGGTTCAATACTTCGGCCATCCCCGATGACCCCTCGCTCTACCTCTCCAGCGGCCCCTTCATCGTCCAGGACATCGTGCCGGACGTCTCCATGAAAATGGTGCGGAACCGGGACTACGTCTGGGGCCAGGAACCGCGGCTCGACGAGATCAACGTCCGGTTCACCGCGAGCTTCCCCGCCGCTGTCGACGCCCTCCGGAACGGCCAGGCGGACATCATCGCGCCGCAGCCCTCCGCCGGGAACGAGGCCATTTTCGCCGGCCTGACCTCGCAAGGGGTCACGGTGGAACGGTACAGCCAGTCCGGCTATGACCACCTCGACCTGAACTTCACCGGGCCGTTTGCCGCCCGGGAAGTCCGCGAAGCGTTCCTGAAGACAGTTCCCCGGGAAGCCATCGTTGAGGCCGTGGTGGGGGACCTGCTTCCGGATGCCAAACCACTGGATTCCCACGTGTTCCTTCCCGGGCAGCCGAAATACGGCGACACCGTCAAGAACAACGGTTCGGAAGCCTATGCGGACGTGGACATCGACGGCGCCAAAAAGCTGTTGGCCGGCAAAACGCCCACCATCCGCATTCTGTTCAACCGCGACAACCCCAACCGGGCGGAGTCATTTGGGTTGATCCGTGACTCCGCGAAGCTTGCCGGCTTCACCGTGGTGGACGCCGGCGAAGGAAACGCCGACTGGACCAGGTCCCTGGGCAGCAGCAACCACGACGCCACGCTCCTCGGGTGGATCGGAACCGGCGCCGGAGTCAGCCGCGTGCCGCAGATTTTCCGGACCGGGGCGGGGAGCAACTTCAACGGGTTCTCCGATGACGCTGCGGATAAAGCCATGGCGGAGCTCTCCGGCACCACGGACCTGGGCAAACAGGATGATCTGCTGGTCGCCGTGGACAAACGGCTGTGGGAGAACGCCTACGGCCTCCCGCTGTACCAGACCGTCGGGGCCACCGCCGTGGGGCCACGGATCACGGGTGTGAAATCCAGCGCCGGGCCGCTGGGCGTCTGGTGGAATGTCTGGGAATGGCGGCTGGCGTAGCCGCGTTCTGATCGGCTGCCGCACATTGTGGCGTCGGCAGACTTCGGCTGGGAGCGGTTCCACCTTCGATTTCACAGCTGCCACTACCCGCGAGTAGCATGTGACTTGCACAACTTCCGTTTACCGACTAGCGCGGCGAACGGCGCCGGTTACGGTTTGGCAACGGAGTACCAGTATTTGGACTTCAAGCGGTTAGGCTACTCGTATATGTAGGCCCCGTCACAGCGGACAGCTGTGCCCGGCCTGCGGGGAAACACAAGATTCCCCTCGTTATCTCCCACAACTCATAGGAGGCGGAATGCGTTTTACGCGCACTTCCAAAGCACTGGGCATCGTGGCAATCGCCGCTCTTGCCCTGACCGGTTGCGGCGCCGGAGGCGGCAGCAACGACGGTGCCAGCAACTCTGCTGGCGATCCGGCCAAGGTCATTTCCGCGTACAGCAACGAACCGCAGAACCCGTTGCTGCCGGCCAACACGAACGAGGTCTACGGCGGCCGCGTCGTCGAGCTGCTGTTCGAAGGCCTGCGGACCTACGATGCAGATGGCAAGCCGGTCAACGCGCTGGCCGAGTCCATCGAGTCGCCGGACGCCCAGAACTGGACCATCAAGGTCAAGCAGGGTCAGAAGTTCACCAACGGTGAAGAGATCACGGCAAAGACCTTCGTCGACTCCTGGAACTTCGCCGCCAACTCGAAGAACCTGCAGAACAACGGCTTCTTCTTCGAGTCCATCGAAGGCTACGCGGACGTTTCCGCAGTCAATGAGACCGTGGGCGCGGATGGCAAGACCTCCTCCACACCGGCACCCACCGCTGAAACCATGTCCGGCCTGGTTGCCACGGACGACTCCACCATCACGGTGAAGCTCGCGCAGCCCGAAGCTGACTGGTCCCTGCGCCTTGGCTACTCCGCTTTCTTCCCCCTTCCGTCGGCAGCTTTGACTGACCCGAAGGCATACGGCGAGAACCCGGTGGGCAACGGACCGTACAAGTTCGAAAAAGAAGGCGCCTGGGTCCATGACCAGTCGATCTCGCTCGTCAAGAACGCCGACTACAGCGGCCCCCGCGAGTCCAAGAACGGTGGCGTGAACTTCAAGTTCTACACCGATCCGGGCCCCGCATACACGGACCTGCAGGGCGACAACCTGGACATCACCGATGTCCTGCCCTCCAACGCCCTGGCCACCTACGTCTCCGACTTCCCGGACCGTAACTCCACCAAGGCTGTCGCCACCAACTCCACCCTGAACATCCCTGGCTACAACCCGAACTTCCAGGGTGAAGCCGGCAAGCTCCGCCGCCAGGCGCTCTCCTACGCCATCAACCGCGAGGAAATCGCCAAGGTTGTCTTCAACGGCACCCGCACCCCGGCCAAGGCCTACGCTCCGCCGGTCATCGACGGTTTCAAGGATGACCTTAAGGGCAGCGAAGTCCTGGAATTCAACGCTGACAAGGCGAAGCAGCTCTGGGCCGACGCTGAGAAGATCCAGCCTTACGACGGTTCCAAGCCCCTGCAGATCGCCTCGAACACCGATGGCGGCAACAAGGAATGGATCGACGCCGTAGCTAACGGCTTCAAGAACAACCTGGGCATCCAGGCCGAGATCCAGCCGTTCGCTAAGTTCGCCGAGGTCCTGAACCTGCGCAAGTCGCAGTCCCTTCCGGGTCTGAGCCGTGCAGGCTGGCAGGGCGACTACCCGTCGCTCTACAACTTCCTGGGACCGGTATGGGCCACGGGCGCTTCCTCCAACTACGAGAAGTACTCGAACCCCGAGTTCGACAAGCTCCTCAAGGAGGGCCTTGCCGCCAAGACCACCGAGGACGCGAACGATAAGTTCAACCAGGCGCAGGAGATCCTCTTCGAGGACCTTCCCGGCCTGCCGCTGTGGGATCAGGCTCGTCCGATCGTTTGGAGCAACAACGTCATCTCCGCTGAAACCGGCTGGAATGGCAGCATCCTGTACTACAACATCACGGCTAAGTAGTCACCAGAACTAAACTTGCCGCTGGCACAATGGGGGTCCGGTCACAGCCGGGCCCCCATTGGCCTGTACGGCAGGAAGGCACGCATGAACCTGTTCGCTTCCCACCCGGAAGGCTGGTGAACCTGTGGTCCGTTTTATCCTGCGCCGACTCCTTCAGGTGATCCCTGTCTTTATCGGTACCACGCTTTTGGTCTATTACATGGTGTTCGCCCTCCCCGGCGACCCCATCGCTGCGCTCTTCGGTGAGCGCCAGCCCCCGCAGGCTGTCATCGACACCCTGCGGGCGCAGTACAACCTGGATCAGCCCTTCTGGGTCCAGTACGGGCTGTTCCTGAAGAACCTCTTCACGTTTAACTTGGGCGTTGACTTCACTGGCCAACCCATTGCCGCGGGGCTTGCCCGGGTGTTCCCCGTCACCGCCATGCTCGCAGTCGAGGCGCTGGCCATCCAGGCCATTTTCGGCGTGGCTTTCGGCGTTTTCGCAGGCCTGCGCCGCGGCGGTTGGTTCGACTCCACCGTCCTGGTGGTCTCGCTTGTTGTAATTGCTGTTCCCACCTTCGTGCTGGGCTTCGTCTTCCAGCTCATTTTTGGCGTCCAGCTTGGATGGGCCAAACCCACTGTGGGTGCCAACGCCGACTGGGTGACGCTGCTTCTGCCGGCCGTGGTGCTGGGGCTGGTCTCCTTCGCCTACGTATTGCGCCTTACCCGTGCATCGGTCAGTGAAAACATGAATGCGGATTACGTCCGCACCGCAACTGCCAAGGGCCTGTCCCGTCCCCGCGTGGTCATTGCGCACATCCTGCGTAACTCCCTGATCCCAGTGGTCACCTACCTGGGCGCCAACCTGGGTGGACTGATGGGTGGGGCCATCGTCACCGAGGGCATCTTCAATGTCCCTGGTGTTGGCAACAAGCTCTTCCAGGCAGTCCAGCGCAGTGAGGGACCCACCATCGTTTCCATCGTCAGCGTGCTGGTGCTGGTATTCGTGGTGGCGAACCTTCTCGTTGACCTCCTGTACGCCTGGCTTGACCCGAGGATCCGCTATGACCAGTAACAACAGCCACTTTGTGGCCCCCATTGACGAAACACCACTGTTGGCCACGGATGCGGTCAAAACAGATCAGGCGCCCCTGAGCCTCTGGTCTGATGCCTGGCGCAAGCTGCGCCGGCAACCGCTGTTCATCATCTCCGCCATCATGATCCTGGCTTTGATTGTTGTTGCCTTGTTCCCCGGTCTGTTCACGTCTGTTCCGCCCAACGACAATTGCCAGCTGGCAAACTCGCAGGGTGCCCCCGGACCGGGACATCCGTTTGGGTTCACCTTCCAGGGCTGCGACATCTATTCGCGCGTTATCCACGGCACGTCCGCGTCACTGTCCGTAGGCCTCTTGTCCGTGATCTGCGTGTTGATCATCGGCGTGACCCTGGGTGCATTGGCTGGCTACTACGGTGGCTGGCTGGACGCAGTCCTGGCCCGGCTTGGCGATATCTTCTTCGCGCTTCCGCTTATCCTCGGCGCCTTGGTCATCACGCAGCTCCCGTTCTTCAGGGAAAACCGGGGTGTGTGGACTGTGGTGCTGGTCATCTCGCTGCTTGCTTGGCCTCAGATGGCACGTATTACCCGTGGCGCCGTCATCGAGGTCCGTAACGCGGACTTCGTCACCGCTGCCCAGGCGCTGGGCGTGTCCAAGTTCAAGGCGCTGCTGCGGCACGTTTTGCCGAACGCGCTTGCCCCGATCATTGTCCTGGCCACTCTTGAGCTTGGCGTCTTCATCGTGGCCGAAGCCACCCTGTCATTCCTCGGAATCGGCCTGCCCGAAGGCGTTATGTCCTGGGGTGCCGACATCTCAGCCGGCGCCAAAGCCTCCCTCCGGACCAACCCGGAAATCCTGCTCTATCCGGCTGCTGCGCTGTCCCTTACCGTGTTGAGTTTCATCATGCTCGGTGATGCAGTCCGTGACGCCCTTGATCCGAAGAGCCGGCAGCGATGAGAGATAAAGACATGACTACTTCAGACGTCCGCATCGGTGAGGCTGGGCCCGTTGGTGCCAGGCCCATCCTCGAAATCCGCGATCTTGCCATCACGTTCAAAACCGGTGGCGGCGAAGTCAAAGCAGTACGCAATGCTCATCTGACCATCATGCCGGGCGAGACCGTGGCGATCGTGGGGGAGTCGGGTTCCGGCAAATCCACCACAGCCCTGGCCGCGATCGGGCTGTTGCCCAGCAACGGCAAGGTTTCGGGCGGCCAGATCCTGCTCGACGGCGAGGATATCTCGCAGGCCAGTGAGAAACGGATGATCGAGCTTCGCGGCAATACCATTGGCATGGTTCCGCAGGATCCCATGTCTAACCTGAACCCGGTCTGGAAGATCGGCTACCAAGTGAAGGAGACCCTGCGCGCCAACGGACAGCCCAGTGGACCGGATGACATCGCCAAGGTGCTCTCCGAAGCAGGCCTCCCGGATGCAAAGCGGCGTGCCAACCAGTATCCGCATGAGTTCTCCGGCGGTATGCGCCAGCGTGCGCTGATTGCCATTGGGCTCTCCTGCCAGCCCCGGCTGCTCATTGCCGATGAGCCCACCTCAGCGCTGGACGTCACCGTCCAGCGCCAGATCCTGGACCACTTGGACAAGATGACCACGGAACTGGGTACTTCCGTGCTGCTCATCACCCACGATCTTGGCCTTGCAGCGGAACGTGCTGACAAGGTTGTGGTGATGTACCAGGGGCAGGTCGTGGAAGCAGGCCCGTCGCTGGAACTGCTCCGCAATCCCCAGCACCCGTACACCAAGCGGTTGGTGGAATCTGCGCCCTCGCTGGCCAGCCGCCGGATCCAGGTTGCCAAGGAGCAGGGCGTTGAAACCACCGAGCTCCTTGCCCCGGCCGCTGAGGTAGCCGGTGGTGACACTTTCCTTCAGATCAAGGATCTGCGGAAGGTCTACAAGCTCCGCCAGGGCTTTGGTTCCACGGACTTCGCGGCCGTGGATGGTGTGAGCTTCGACGTCAAGCGGGGGACCACCACGGCCATTGTGGGGGAATCCGGTTCCGGTAAGTCCACAGTGGCCAAGATGGTCCTGCAGCTGGAGAAGCCCACGGAAGGCCAAATCCTGTTCGACGGGGTGGACACGTCCGGACTGAAGGGGCGGGAACTGTTCAAGTTCCGGCGTCGGGTCCAGCCCATCTTCCAGGACCCCTACGGCTCCCTTGACCCGATGTACAACATCTTCCGAACCATCGAGGAGCCGTTGCGGGTCCACAGGATCGGGGATGCCGCGAGCCGAGAGAAGAAGGTCCGCGAGCTGCTGGACCAGGTCTCGCTTCCGCAGTCCGCCATGCAGCGATACCCGAATGAGCTCTCGGGCGGCCAGCGCCAGCGTGTGGCCATCGCCCGGGCGCTGGCACTCGATCCCGAGGTGATCATCTGCGATGAGGCCGTGTCGGCACTTGATGTGCTGGTCCAGGCGCAGGTGCTGAACCTGCTCGCTGATCTTCAGGCGAACCTCGGCCTGACGTACCTGTTCATCACCCACGACCTGGCCGTGGTCCGGCAGATCGCCGACCACGTCTGTGTCATGGAGAAGGGCAAACTCGTAGAGACCGGTTCAACGGACAGCGTCTTCGAATCGCCGCAGCAGGAATACACCAAGGCACTCCTGAATGCCATCCCCGGCGCGAAGCTTATGCTTCCACCGGAAGTGGCGTAGCCCATATCGGCAAAAGGTTGAAGTCGGAGTCACTCGTGACTCCGGCTTCAACCTTTTTTGCTGTTCAACCCTGGTTGGATCCCACTGGAGCCAGGCTGCCCTGGGCCATCAGTCGGTCGGGGTCGACAGTGGTTTTCCGTTCCAGATTGAGCTCGCGCAGCTTGCCGTCCAGAACCTTACCCAGGGTCTTCCGGCCAGCCGGATTCATGTGCACGGCGTCGGCAAGGTCCTTGGTGGCGCCGTATTTGGTCAGCCAGTCGCCGGCTGAGATAAACGGCAGGCCGTGCGCGGCTGCCACTGATCCCAGCAGGGTGTCCACTTCGGTGCGGCGGCCGCCACCGTTCGCCGCGCCCTTGGCCAGGGTGCCGATAAGCACAATCCGGGTGCCCAGGTAGCGGGTCTTCAGTTCGGCGATGAGGCGGTCCGCGTTCGCGGAGATCTGGCTGTTGCTGGCCCCGGTGCCTGCGTCGTTGCCACCACCCTGGATGACGATCATTGCCGGCGTGCCCGAAGGCAGCAGCCAGTTGCCGTTCAGCAGCGCGTCGATGTAGTTTCCAACGCCACCATTGGCGGCGACGTAGCCCGTGCCGCCGAGTCCGCAAAAGTAGACGCTATAGCCGGCCGAGGCGAGGCCCAGCCGGGGCCAGCCGTCCTGCGGGGCGGACTGGGAGTCGCCAATCAGCAGCACGGTTTTGCTGATGTCCGGAACCACCACTTCAAGCCGGCCGTTGGCAGGGTTCCTTACCTGGGTACCCGCGGGCAGCGCCTTGGTGTTCGCTCCGGCGGCCTGTGGCTGGGAGGCGCCGGCAGGTTGCGGCGATGGCGCGGGTGCCTGGGTTGCCGAAGGTGCGGCAGCGGGCGGCGGAACATCGGGGGCACCGCAACCGGCGATCAGGACCATGCCGGAGAGCGCCAAAGTGACGGCTGCGGAAGCGCGTCCGCGGGTCCGGGATAAAACAGTTCGCATCGGGTGTCTCCGGGCTCGCATTAGGTGTCAGAGCAATCATGTGGCATGGAGCGCGGTTTCGCCAGCCATGGTGACCCAAAGTTCCGGTGTGGCGTGCCAGGGGTTGTCGGCCGCCGGGCCGGGGGCTTCCGGCTGGCCGGGCGGGCGCCGTCCGTTTTTAGGCCAATAAATGCCGCAGGGGGTAAACTTGTGGTAGGCGCCCTGTGCTAAGGGCCGGATCCTTCGTGCGTTCCAGTTGGAAATGTCGCGATACAACAGCTGACCCACTGAATCGAGTCATTACGCATGTCTGAAACCACCACCAACACCGCGCTGAACACTGCTTCCCGCAGTGACCTGCGCAACGTCGCGATCGTGGCCCACGTTGACCACGGCAAGACCACTCTGGTCGACGCCATGCTCAAGCAGACCAACTCCTTTGCCGAGCACAACCACCTCGAAGACCGCGTGATGGACTCCGGTGACCTGGAACGCGAAAAAGGCATCACCATCCTGGCCAAGAACACCACCGTGGCCTACAACGGACCGTCCTCCAACGGTGAGACCATCACCATCAACGTCATCGACACCCCCGGCCACGCCGACTTCGGCGGCGAGGTGGAGCGCGGCCTGTCCATGGTGGACGGCGTGGTACTCCTCGTTGACGCATCCGAGGGCCCGCTGCCCCAGACCCGCTTCGTGCTGCGCAAGGCCCTGGCCGCGCACCTGCCGGTCATCCTCCTCGTCAACAAAACGGACCGCCCCGACTCCCGCATCGACGAAGTTGTCCACGAGTCCATGGACCTCCTGCTGGGCCTCGCCTCGGACCTCGCCGACGAAGTTCCGGACCTGGACCTGGACAAGATCCTTGAAGTTCCGGTTGTCTACGCAGCCGCTAAGGTAGGCCGTGCCTCCCTGGTGCAGCCGGCGGACGGCTCCGCTCCGGACAATGAGGACCTTGAGCCGCTGTTCAAGACCATCATCGAGCACATCCCCGCGCCGACGTACAACCCGAACGGCGTACTCCAGGCACACGTCACCAACCTGGACGCCTCACCGTTCCTGGGCCGTCTTGCACTGCTGCGCATCTACAACGGCACCCTGCGCAAGGGGCAGACCGTCGCCTGGGCCCGCGCCAACGGCGAGCTTAAGAACGTCAAGATCACCGAACTGCTGGCCACCAAGGCACTGGACCGCGTTCCGGCCGATTCTGCGGGACCGGGCGAAATCGTTGCTGTCGCCGGCATCGAGGAAATCACCATTGGTGAGACCCTCACCGACGCCGACAACCCGCAGCCGTTGCCGCTGATCACGGTTGACCCGCCGGCAATCTCCATGACCATCGGTATCAACACATCCCCGATCGCCGGTAAGGTCAAGGGCCACAAGGTCACCGCACGCCAGGTCAAGGATCGTCTTGACAAGGAACTGATCGGTAACGTTTCTTTGAACGTTCTCCCCACCGAGCGTCCCGACGCTTGGGAAGTTCAGGGCCGTGGCGAATTGGCTCTGTCCATCTTGGTTGAGCAGATGCGCCGTGAAGGCTTCGAGCTGACCGTGGGCAAGCCGCAGGTTGTCACCAAGACCATCGACGGCAAGATCCACGAGCCGATGGAACACATGACCATCGACGTGCCGGAAGAGTACCTCGGCGCCGTAACCCAGCTCATGGCCTCCCGCAAGGGCCGCATGACCAACATGGCCAACCACGGTACCGGCTGGTGCCGCATGGAGTTCATCGTTCCGGCCCGTGGCCTGATCGGTTTCCGCACGCGCTTTTTGACCGACACCCGCGGTGCCGGTATCGCTTCCTCGCTGGCCGAGGGCTACGAGCCGTGGGCCGGCCCCATCGAGTACCGCACCAACGGTTCGATCGTGGCTGACCGCTCAGGTGTTGTCACCCCGTTCGCGATAATCAAGCTCCAGGAGCGTATGAGCTTCTTCGTTCAGCCCACCTCCGAGGTTTACGAGGGCATGATCGTTGGCGAGAACTCCCGCGCTGATGACATGGACGTAAACATCACTCGTGAGAAGCAGCTCACCAACATGCGTGCAGCTTCCTCGGACACCTTCGAGAACATGACGCCGCCGAAGGTTTTGACCCTCGAAGAGTCCCTTGAGTTCGCCCGCGAAGACGAGTGTGTCGAAGTGACGCCCGAGTCCATCCGCATCCGCAAGGTGATCTTGGACGCCAGCGACCGCTCCAAGGCCAACCGCGCCCGCGCCAAGGTCTAACAAACCCGCAGCACCAACGAATGCCACCGGCGCCATGCCGGTGGCATTCGTCGTTTCGGGACGCATGCGCGCACCGAACCCGCCAGCCAGGCCGCAGGAACCGTCCTTGCCTAGTGAACCCGGCGTCAGCTGCGCGGGCGGCGCCGCGGCGGTGCCGGGGGAACGGACTTTGCCGCCACCACGGCGCCCAGGGGGATCACGACGGCGGCCTGCCGGGTCTGGACGGTGACGGAACCGGCGTCGCACGCCACCAGGTCGCCCAAGGCGTCCGTGAAGCCTTCAGGGATGCGGTAGCGGACCACAACCCGCGTTCCGGTCTTGGCAGCGGCAAGGAATCCGGCAGGGGTCGGGGCAGGCAGGCTCACCTGAACATACTAAACGGCTTCACACAAGCGCCCCGGCTAGGTTCGCGGTAACGGGCAGGGGGATAATAGGCTACAGAGTCAGGGTCCGGCCAGAGTTGCCGGATGCAAGAGCCGGCGGGACGCCGGAACCAACGTGGAGAGGCCAGGGACGTGACGTACGTAATCGCGCAGCCGTGTGTAGATGTCAAGGACAAGGCATGTATTGAGGAGTGCCCCGTCGACTGCATTTACGAGGGTGAGCGTTCGCTGTACATCCATCCGGACGAATGCGTGGACTGCGGTGCCTGCGAGCCCGTTTGCCCCGTTGAGGCCATCTACTACGAGGATGACACCCCGGATGAGTGGGCCGACTACTACAAGGCCAACGTCGAGTTCTTCGACGACCTTGGTTCCCCGGGCGGTGCCGCGAAGGTTGGCAACACCGGCAAGGACCACCCCATGATCGCTGCGCTGCCGCCGCAGAACCAAGACCACTGACCCCGGCGCACCCGTGAGCCCTGCAGTGAACACCTTTGGCCTTGCCCTGCCCGACTACCCGTGGGAGGCCATGGCGCCGTACCTGGCCAAGGCCTCGGAACACCCCGGCGGAGCCGTCAACCTCTCCATCGGCACCCCTGTGGATCCCACCCCGGCGCTGGTGCAGGACGCGCTGTCAGCTGCCGCCAACGCCCCGGGGTATCCCACCGTGCACGGCACGTTGGCTCTCCGCGAGGCCATCGCAGGGTGGTTCCAACGCCGCCGCGGCGTAGCGGGACTTGATCCCCGCGACGTGATGCCCACGGTGGGCTCGAAGGAACTGGTGGCGTGGCTGCCGCTGCTGTTGGGCCTGAAGCCCGGTGACGTCGTCGTCCGTCCCAAGGTTGCCTACCCGACCTACGATATTGGCGCCACCCTGGCCGGCGTCACCTCAGTTGCTACGGACAGCCTGGATGAGCTGGACGCCGCCACCCGGGCCCGTGTGCGCCTGATCTGGGTCAACTCACCCGGCAACCCCACCGGCAGTGTCCGGGACGCGGAATCGCTGCGCTCACTGGTGGCTCAGGCCCGTGAAATCGGGGCCGTGGTGGCTTCGGACGAATGCTACGCGGAACTTGGCTGGGGGGAATGGGACGTCCAGCGCGGCGGAAACCCTGTGCCCAGCATCCTGGACCCCCGCGTTTCCGGTGGCTCCCATGACGGCCTGCTGGCCGTCTACTCCCTGAGCAAGCAGTCCAACCTGGCCGGCTACCGCGCCGCGTTTGTTGCCGGTGATCCGGCGCTGATGGCCAACCTGGTCAACAGCCGCAAGCACGCAGGCATGATCGTGCCGTACCCGGTGCAGGAAGCCATGCGGGTGGCGGTGGGCGATGACGCGCACGTTGAAGCGCAAAAAGACCTGTACCGCGGCCGCCGCGAACGGCTGGTTCCGGCCCTGCGCGGATTCGGGCTGGACATCAGGAATTCCGACGCCGGCCTCTACCTTTGGTCGACAGCGGGGGAGGACACCTGGACCACGGTGGCACGACTTGCCGGGCTTGGCATTGTGGTGGGGCCGGGCGTTTTCTACGGTGAAGCCGGCAACGGTTTTGTCCGGGTGGCGCTGACGGGAACCGACGAACGGATCGACGCCGCAGTATCCCGCCTGACCGCGTAGCCGGCAACGGGGCTGTAACAATAGAGTGACTCGCGCCACATAGCGGCCGTTTCGGGGCCTCCTGGGCTGTCTCGGATTAGTGACACCCGCCAAGGAGCGGTATTTTTTAAGTGACTATCAATGGTGGCTTTCTACAAGAAGGCAGCCCGGGTGTTGGAACCTGTCTACTCAGGATCAGTGCGCGGCTCACCTGATGTTGGATCAAGCTTTCGACAGAGGCCCAGAAGCCTCATGAAGGGGACTCCATGACTGAGACCAACAACGCCGCCACCTTGCACCACGCCGGTGGCGAGCTGAAGCTCCCGCGCATCCAGGTTGTTGAAGGGAACGAAGGATACGACGTTTCCAAGCTGCTGAAGCAGACGGGCGCAGTCACCTTTGACCCCGGCTTCATGAACACCGCAGCAACCACTTCCGCCATCACGTACATCGACGGCGATGCCGGCATCCTGCGCTACCGCGGATACCCGATCGAGCAGCTGGCGCAGCACTCCAGCTTCCTCGAAGTGTCCTACCTGCTGATCTACGGGAACCTGCCCACCCCCACCGAGCTCGAAGAGTTCGACCAGAAGATCCGCCACCACACGCTGCTGCACGAGGAGCTGAAGGGCTTCTTCAGCGGCTTCCCGCGGGACGCGCACCCGATGCCCGTGCTGTCCTCAGCGGTGTCGGCGCTGTCCACGTTCTACCAGGACTCGCTGGACCCCAAAAACGCCGAGCAGGTGGAGGTCTCCACCATCCGCCTGATGGCAAAGCTTCCGGTCATCGCCGCGTACGCACACAAAAAGTCCATCGGCCAGCCCATGCTGTACCCGGACAACTCCCACAACCTCGTGGAGAACTTCCTCCGGCTGAGCTTCGGCCTGCCGGCCGAGCAGTACGAGATGGACCCGGTCATCGTCAAGGCCCTGGACCTGCTCCTGATCCTGCACGCGGACCACGAACAGAACTGCTCCACGTCCACCGTGCGCCTGGTGGGTTCCTCGGACGCCAACCTCTTCGCTTCCGTCTCGGCAGGCATCCACGCCCTGTCCGGCCCCGCCCACGGCGGTGCCAACGAGGCCGTCCTGAAAATGCTCCGCCAGATCCAGGCCGACGGCACCAAGCCCGAGGACTACATGGAGAAGGTCAAGAACAAGGAAGACGGCGTCCGGCTTATGGGCTTCGGCCACCGGGTGTACAAGAACTACGACCCCCGCGCCAAGATCGTCAAAAACACCGCACACGAGATCCTCTCCAAGCTCGGCGGCAACGACGAGATGCTGGAGATCGCGCTCCGCCTGGAGGAGAAGGCGCTCAACGATGACTACTTCATCCAGCGCAAGCTCTACCCCAACGTGGACTTCTACACCGGCCTGATCTACAAGGCCATGGGCTTCCCGGAGAAGATGTTCACGGTGCTCTTCGCCATCGGCCGCCTGCCGGGTTGGATTGCCCAGTGGCGCGAGATGACGCAGGACCCGCAAACAAAGATCGGCCGCCCCCGCCAGCTGTACATCGGCGAACCGGCCCGGGACTACCCCGCACGCTAGTCCCCATACGTACGACGCCGGCCGCCCACCTCCTGGAGGTGGGCGGCCGGCGGCGTTAATCAGCTTTGCGGGGCATATCCCTGCGGATTGTTCTTCTGCCAGCGCCAGTGGTCCTCGCACATCTGGTCCACTGTCTTGGTGGTGGCCCAGCTCAGGTCGGCGAGGGCTGAGGAGGCATCCGCCCAGAATGCCGGCAGGTCCCCGGCGCGGCGGCCCGTGACCTCGTAGGGGATCGGCCGGCCCACGGCCTTCTCGAAGGAGCGCAGGACCTCCAGGACGGAGGACCCCTTGCCGGAACCGAGGTTCCACCGGAACACGCCCGTGCGGTCCGCCACGTGGTCCAGGGCAGCGACGTGTCCGCCGGCAAGGTCAACCACGTGGATGTAGTCGCGCTGGCACGTGCCATCCGGGGTGTCGTAGTCCCCGCCGAAGACCATAAGCTTTTCCCGCCGGCCCACGGCCACCTGGGCGATGAACGGTACCAGGTTGTTGGGGATGCCCTGCGGGTCCTCGCCGATGCGGCCTGACGGGTGGGCGCCCACCGGGTTGAAGTAGCGCAGCAGGGCAATGTGCCAGCGGCTGTCGGCAGCGCCGAGGTCGGAGAGGATGTCCTCGATCTGTTCCTTGGTGCGGCCGTACGGGTTGTTGGCCCCGATCTCCATCTTTTCGACATAGGGCGTGGGGTTGTGCTCGCCGTACACGGTTGCTGAGGAGCTGAACACGATGGTGCGCACGTTATGGCGGTCCATGACCCGCAGGAGGTTCAGAGTGCCCACCAGGTTGTTGTAGTAGTACTGCAGCGGCTCCCGGACCGACTCACCCACGGCCTTCAGCCCGGCGAAGTGGATGACGGCGTCAATGCCGCTGCCGGCGAAGACCTGCTCTACGGCGGCCTCGTCCACCAGGTCAACATGGTGGAACGCGGCCTTCTTGCCGCTCAGCTCAGCGACCCGGCGCAGCGACTCCTCGCTGGAGTTCACCAGGTTGTCGATGACAACCACCTCGTGGCCCGCCTCATGCAGCGAAAGGACAGTGTGCGAGCCAATGTAACCGGTGCCCCCGGTAACCAGAATTTTCATGACTCAACGCTATCCCACCCTGGCCGCCGTCCACCGCCGCGTTCCGGATGCCGGTCACGCCCGGCGGGTCCCCGGATTATTGGGCACATGTGTGCTAAATAAAGGGGGTGCCAAAAATTGTAGATGCCGATGCCCGCCGCCTTGACGTTGTGGAGGCGGTCCTTCGGATCATCGCCGTGGACGGCCTGGAACGGGCATCCCTCCGGGAAGTAGCGGATGAGGCGGGCCTGGCGGTCGGATCGGTCCGGCACTACTTTGCCGGCAGTGAGGAACTGCTCGAGTATTCCTTCGGTACCGTGGTGGACCGGGTGGTGGGCCGCCTGGCAGCTGCGCTGCCGGACCTGCTCCGGGAACCCGCCGGAACCCCCGGCCAGCGCTCGGCGGTCTTAACCCTGCTGGGCGGACTCCTGGCCCTGGACGAGGAACGCGCCGTGGATCTCTGCGCGTGGATTGCCTTCCGTAACGCTGCCAGGATCCGGCCCTTCCTCGCTCCGATGGCAGGGCGCAGCCACCGGGAAGTGGCAGCAGTGGTGGGGCAGGTGGTGGCCACGCTGCTGCCGGCGGACTGCCCCGACGAACTCCTCGTAGTGGAGGCGGAGCGGTTGCTGGCAACCCTGGACGGGCTGTGCCTGCACGCACTGCTGCAACCCGAGTGGATGACCGCGGCAATGTGCGCCGACGTGCTGGAACGCCACCTCGACGGGCTGCAGGCGTGAACGGCACTTCCGCCGGAAGCACGCGGGAATAGACTGTAGCCAGGGGACGCCGGGCTGGCGCACCAGGCCCGGCACGGGCACGCCAGGGAAGGACTTTGAATGCATCACGCAAGCGGGTCAGGGTGGCAGATCAGCACGGATACGTCCGGGCCGATGATCATCGCGCTGTATGTCCGGGACACCGCCGGGCTCGATGGCGCAGGCTCCCCGGCGCTGTCCCATGCGGCACCGAAGATCCGGCGGGCTGACCACACACACCTCACCGCCGAGGTAGGCGGCATCAGCGCCCTCAAGACCGAATGGGAAGCCTGGTGGGAGCAGCTCCTGAAGGCCCACCCGCACCCCTCGCCGGAGTTGTCGCCGCCCGAATTCGAAGCGTTCGGCAATTCCCCTGCCCTGCAGCGCGTGCTCCAGGCGCACTTCGGTGCGGCCCTGACCTGGGCCCGGGAGCGCCGGAGCGAATATGCCGAGCTTGAGGCCGAGCGTGCCGCCAGCGGATCGGACCAACTGATCGCCGACCTGGTGGACGACAGGCTGATGGAGGTGGGTCGCGACGCCCGGGACTTTTCGCTGACCATCATCGAGCTTCCTCTCAATGAGCAGCGGGCCTGGTACCTGGAGCCGGACAAAATCATCATGAGCCACGGGCTGATGGGCCAGCCGGAACTGTTCCGGAGCTACGTGCAGCCTGTCGTGGAGATGTTGGTCTGACCCAGCGTGATAAGCCGGCTCAGTCCGCCGGGGCCACCGTGATGCGGACTTCGCCGTCGGTTCCGGGGGAGTCCGCCCACCCGGCCTGGTTCTCCCGCGTCCAGCTTCGGCCGGCCACGTCCACCCGGACCACGGCCATACCCTTGGCATTGGCCACCGCCCACTGCGCCACTGACCATGCCTGGCTTCCGCCGGCGGGTACCGTCACGGTCAGGCCGTCGACGGCGGCGCCCAGCGGCCCGTAGGCACGCTCCAGTTCGGCGGCCAGTTCCGCAGGATCCCCGGCCTCATCAACGGAGCGAAGGGTGCACTGCACGGCTTCGGGTGTCTGGCCGGTCAGCCCTGACGCGAAGGACCGGCCCATGTCCTCGTGCTGGGCGTAGGCGGTGGGAAAGGCCGAGCGCTGGACCCGCTGGGCGGCGTCGGTGATTTCCAGGGTCTCGTAGCCGGGGATCTTCACCAGCGCGTCGTAAAACGCGTTGGCCGCGTAGTACGGGTCCATGACCTGCGCCTCGGTGCCCCAGCCCTGGGAGGGCCGCTGCTGGAACAACCCCCGGGAGTCGGGGCCGGCCTGGTCGCCGTGGTCGATGTTGCGCAGTTTTGATTCCTGCATGGCCGTGGCAAGGGCGATGCTGGCGGCACGGGCCGGCAGCCCGCGGCGGACGGCGACGGCGGTGATCAGGGACGCGTGCAGCGCCTGGTCCGGCGCGAGTTCGGCAGTCCTCCCACCGGCCTCGGCCGTACAGCGTTCCGAAACGAGGGTTTCGGAACGCTGTACAAAGAAGACGGCGGCGTAGATTCCGCCGGCCACAAGCGCCACAGCCAGCAGGAGTACTGCGAGGCGGCGCAGGCCGCGTCTTCGTGCCACCGGGGAATCAGTTGGCGTGCAGGGCGGTGTTCAGTTCCACTGTCTGTCCCTTGCGGGCCAGGACCTCCACGGCGCCGCTGGTGGAGTTCCGGCGGAACAGCAGGTTCGGCACGCCGGAGAGCTCGGCGGCCTTAACCACCTTGGTGGTGTCTTCGCCGTCGGCGTCCTTGGGTCCCACCACGCGGACGCGGGTACCGGCGGTGACGTAGAGGCCTGCTTCAACCACGGAGTCGTCGCCGATGCTGATGCCCACGCCGGAGTTGGCCCCAAGCAACACCCGCTCGCCGATGGTGATCCGTTCCTTGCCGCCGCCGGACAGCATGCCCATGATGGACGCGCCACCGCCCACGTCGCTGCCGTTGCCGGTGACCACACCGGCCGAGATCCGGCCTTCCACCATCGAGGTGCCCAGGGTGCCGGCGTTGAAGTTGACGAAGCCTTCGTGCATCACCGTGGTGCCTTCGGCCAGGTGCGCGCCCAGGCGGACCCGGTCGGCGTCGGCAATCCGCACACCGGTGGGGACCACGTAGTCAACCATGCGTGGGAACTTGTCCACCCCGTAAACGGTGACAGCGCCGCGCTTGCGGAGCCGGGCGCGGGTGAGTTCAAAGCCGTCCACGGCGGCGGGGCCGAAGTTGGTCCACACCACGTTGGGCAGTTTGCCGAAGATGCCGTCCAGGTTGATGCTGTTGGGCTGCACCAGGCGGTGTGAAAGGAGGTGGAGCCGGAGGTAGGCATCGACGGTGTCGGCCGGCGCTGCGTCCAGGTCGATCTGGACGAACACCACCTTCTGCTCGGTGCCGCGGTCGGCGTCGTCGCCGCTTTCGGCGATCAGGGTCAGGGCTTCGTCGGCATTCTCGACGGCGCGGAGGTTCTCCGCAGCGACGCCCAGGGCGGGGGCGGGGAACCAGGCATCCAGTACGGTGGCGGATCCGTTGGCCGTGGCGATGGTGGCCACGCCGAAGCCGTATGCGGAACGCTCTCCGGCGGCGGTGGTCGAGGTTTCGGGCACAGCGGAAGCGGCAGTCTCAGTCATGCCTTCCAGTCTAACGAGGGCAGGCACCGGCTTCGAACTAGACTGGCTTCGTGACTGCCCTAACCTCCCCCGAGCCCCCTCCCGCCGCCGCAAGCCTGGAAACGGATGCCGTCCAGGCGCCCGCACGGCTTGATCTCAGGCAGGATGTGGCGCAGCTGACCGCCGCCATCATGGACATCGACAGTGTCTCCGGCAACGAAAAGGAGCTCGCCGACGCCGTGGAGCAGGCGTTGCTGGCCATTCCGCAGCTCAGCGTTGTCCGCGACGGGGACGCCCTGATCGCCCGGACGGAGCTGGCCCGATCCGAACGGGTCATCCTGGCCGGCCACCTGGACACTGTGCCCCTGCCGCTGGTGGCTGGTTCCAAAGGCACCGTGCCCTCCACCTGGGAATCCGGCGTGCCCGGCGAAGGGGTGCTGTACGGCCGGGGTGCCACGGACATGAAGGGCGGGGTTGCGGTCCAGCTGGCACTCGCCGCAGGCATGTTCGACGGCGGTGCGGAGCCTGCGCGCGACGTCACCTTTGTGTTTTACGACCATGAGGAAGTGGAAGCGGTCAAAAGCGGCCTGGGCCGGCTGGTCCGGAACCACGGCGACCTTCTGGATGGCGATTTCGCCATCCTTCTCGAGCCCACCAACGGCACAGTCGAGGGTGGGTGCAACGGCACCAGCCGGTTCGAGGCCACCACAGTGGGAGAGTCCGCCCACTCGGCGCGGGCCTGGATGGGCAGCAATGCCATCCACGCCGCGGCTCCCATTTTGGCGCGGCTCGCGGACTATGCGCCCCGGACGGTCAACGTGGACGGCCTGGACTACCGCGAGAGCTTGAACGCCGTGAAGATCCACGGCGGAACCGCCGGCAACGTGATCCCGGACAAATGCGTGGTGGAAATCAACTACCGCTTCGCCCCGGACAAGGACCCGGACCAGGCGGAAGCCCACGTGCGTGAGCTGCTCGAGGGTTTTGACGTGGTGCGGACCGATGCCGCAGCAGGAGCCAGGCCCGGACTGAACCACCCGGCCGCCGCCTCCTTCGTGGCCGCTGTGGGAGCCGAGCCCAAGCCCAAATACGGGTGGACCGACGTCGCCCGTTTCAGCGAACTGGGGATCCCGGCAGTGAACTTCGGCCCCGGCGACCCGCTACTGGCCCACAAGGACAATGAGCACGTGGACGCGGAGGCCATCCGCACCTGCCTGAAGGCGCTCCAGGACTGGCTGGCCAGCTGACAAAGGACACAAGAAATGGCCCGGATCGTTCGATCCGGGCCATTTCTCTTCGCTGGTTAGGGAGCAGCTGCCTCGACAGCCACCGGGTCAGCCTTGGCTGTGCCGCCGGCGGCTTTCTTGGAACCGCGCCGTTCGATCCACACGGCGAGCCGCGAGATGGCGATGTTGATGGCGATGTACATTGCCGCGGCCACGAAGAACACGGGGAACAGGAAGGCCGGTCCCAGGACGTCCGCCATGAGCTGGACTGCCCGCAGCAATTCGCCGTAGGCCACGATGTAGCCAAGCGAGGTGTCCTTCAGGAGGACCACCAGCTGCGCCACCAGGGACGGCATCATCCGGCGGACAGCCTGCGGAAGTTCGATCAGCATGCGTGATTTGAAGCTGGTCAGGCCGATGGCCAGGCCCGCTTCGCGTTGGCCCTTGGGGAGGGACTGGATGCCTGCCCGGATGATTTCCGCGAAGACTGCGGCGTTGTAGACCACCAAGCCGGCAACGACCGCAATAAATTGCGATGTGCCGAAGCCCAGGAGGATAAACAGCATCATCAGGACCACGGGCATGCCGCGAAGGAACTCAAGGACAACGCGGGTGGGAATCCGGATGGCCTTGAGGTCGGAGATCCGGAGCAGGCACAGCAGTAGGCCTAACGGGAAGGCAATGACGGCGGCCAGCCCCGCGGCCGACAGTGTTGCACCCAACCCGTTGCCCAGCAGGCGCCACACGTCCGCCCGGGTGAAGATCTGCCAGCGCCGGCCCTCAAAGATGCCCTGCTGGCCCAAAGTGAAGATGATCCAGGCCAGCAGCCCGAGGATTGCCAGGCCGCCCACTACGGAGCCGATCAGGGATATCCGGCGGGCCTTGGGGCCGGGAACGTCGTAAAGTACCGAGCTCATCGGGCAATCGCCACCTTTCGCTCCACCGTGCTGGCAAGGATGCCCAGCGGGACGGTGAGAAGGAGATAGAAGAACGCTGTGCCCAGCAGGACCGTGATGACCTGGTCACCGTTGGCGTTGGCCAGCTGCCGGCCGTAACCGAACAGTTCCAGGACGAAGAATGCGCCGGCCACGGAGGAGTTCTTCACCAGGGCGATCAGGATGTTGATCAACGGCGGGATCACCGTCCGCAGTGCCTGCGGGAGGATGATGAGGTTCAGGACCTGGCCGAAGTTCATGCCGATACTGCGGGCCGCTTCGGCCTGGCCTACCGGCACGCTGTTGACACCGGAGCGGACAGCTTCAGCGATGAACGCCGCGGTGTAGGAGCTGAGGGCAATGATGGCCGCCACCTCAAACTGGGCGAACTGGACGCCCAGGCGGGGAAGCACGATTGCGGCAAAGAAGAAGGCAATGGTCAGCGGAGTGTTGCGGAGGATCTCCACGTAGACAGTGCTGAAGCCACGGAGGGCAGCCACGGGCGAGACCCTGGCAGCTGCCAAGAGGGTTCCCAGTACCAGCGCGATCACCCCGGAGACGGCTGACAGGAAAAGGGTGCGGAGAAAGCCCTCCCAGTACAGGGGCAGACTTTCAATGATGACGTCCATATGATCCTTCGGCTCAAGAAGCGGAGGGTGGGGGAGCAATGCAGTGCCGGGGCCGCCGAAGCGCGCCCCGGCACTGCCGTTGAGCCTTAGTAGCGGTTGATCTCAGGCAGTTCGGGCGCGGTCTTGATGACCGAACCGGCGGTGGCCTCCCAGGCCTTCTTGTAGGATCCGTCCTTGCCGAATTCCTCGAGCTGGTCGTTGATCCAGCCACGGAACTCAGTGTCGTCCTTCTTCAGGCCGATGCCGTAGGGCTCCTTGGTGAAGGTCTCGTCAGAGGCCAGCTTGAAAGCGTCCGGCTCCTTGTCCACAAAACCGGCCAGGATCACGTTGTCCGTGGTGATGGCTTCAACCTGCTTGTTGCGCAGCGGCTCGAGGCACGCGGAGTACGTGGCTGCCGGAACGAGTTCAGCGCCGTACTTGTCCACGATCGTGGCGGCGGGGGTGGAACCGGTGACGGAGCAGACTTTTTTGCCCTTGACGTCTTCGGGGGTCTTGATGGAGTCGTTGTCCTTGTTGACCATCAGGGCCTGGCCGGCTTCGTAGTACGGTCCGGCGAAGCTGACAACCTGCTTGCGCTTGTCGTTGATCGTGTACGTGGCGATCACCAGGTCAACCTTGCCCTGCTCGATGAAGGGCTCGCGGTTGGCGGAGACGGTCTCGGACCATTCGATTTTGTCAGCGGCGATGCCCAGCTTGGCGGCAATCAGCTTGCCCATTTCCACGTCGAAGCCAACCGGCTTGCCGTCGAGGCCCACCTGGCCGAAGAGCGGCTGGTCGAACTTGGTACCGATCTTGATGCTGCCGGCCGAGGCGAGCTTCTCCATGGTGGTGCCGGCGGCGAACGTGGGCTTTTCGGCCACGGTGGGGTCACTGCCGGCGGTGCTGCCGCCGTCGCCGCAAGCGGACAGGGAGAGTGCAAGGGCAGCGGTAGCTGCCACGAGGAGTGACTTCCGCCGGGTCATAAATGCCTTCATGACATTCCTTTCATTGATGGCCGTGGGTCACGGCCTGGATGCGAACTTGAGAGTTGAGGTTCGTAAATCAGTGCGTGAGGAGCTTGGACAGGAAGTCCTTGGCCCGGTCACTCTTGGGGTTGGTGAAGAACTCTTCCGGAGTGGCGTCCTCGACGATCTGGCCGTCCGCCATAAAGACCACACGGTCGGCGGCCTTGCGGGCGAAGCCCATCTCGTGCGTGACCACGATCATGGTCATGCCTTCCTTGGCGAGCTGGACCATCACGTCCAGGACCTCGTTGATCATTTCCGGGTCCAGGGCCGACGTGGGCTCGTCGAACAGCATGACCTTCGGCTTCATTGCCAAAGCCCGTGCAATTGCGACGCGCTGCTGCTGGCCGCCGGAGAGCTGGGCGGGAAGCTTGGGCGCCTGATGGCCCACGCCCACCCGCTCCAGCAGCGCCATGGCGTCCTTGTCCGCGGTGGTCTTGGCCACGCCCTTGACCTTGATGGGTCCCAGGGTGACGTTTTCCAGGATGGTTTTGTGTGCAAACAGGTTGAACGACTGGAAGACCATTCCGACGTCGGCCCGGAGCTGCGCGAGTTCCTTGCCTTCTGAGGGGAGGACTTTCCCGTCGATGGAAATGGTGCCGTCCTCGATGGTTTCCAGGCGGTTGATAGCGCGGCAAAGAGTGGACTTACCGGAACCGGAGGGCCCGATGACCACAACAACCTCGCCCTTGCGGACGTTGAGGTTGATGTCCTTGAGAACGTGCAGCTGGCCGTAATGCTTATTGACGGCCTTCAGGGAGACGAGCGAATCGCCGGGCACTTGAGTAGTCATAAAAAAGAATCTAGCGAACAACCGGGCCTTATGATGCGAATCACGCCAAGTTCGCGCCGATCGTGATTCAAGAGATACCTCCCGCCTGAGGTTAGCCTTGGGATATGAGCATCAACGCAGATCCGGCCAAGAATTCCCAGCCGCGCCGTAAAGGCCCCCTTGAACTTCGCCGTGAACAGGCACACGTGGATATGTCCGACCAGCATCTGCTGGATACCACCGGCGCCGGCCAGTTTGTGCATACCGATCCGTGGCGCGTGCTGCGGATCCAAAGTGAGTTTGTTGAAGGCTTCGGCGCCCTGGCGGGCATTGGCAAAGCCGTCAGCGTTTTCGGTTCGGCCCGGACCAAGCCCGGCACCCCGTATTACGAGATGGGAGTGGAAGTGGGCCGGAAACTGGCCGAAGCCGGCGTGGCCGTCATCACCGGCGGTGGGCCCGGCTCCATGGAAGCCGCCAACCGGGGTGCCGTGGAGGGCAAAGGCCTCTCCGTGGGCCTCGGCATCGAACTGCCGTTTGAGCAGGGCCTGAACCAGTGGGTCGACCTGGGGATCAACTTCCGCTACTTCTTTGCCCGCAAAACCATGTTTGTGAAATACGCGCAGGGTTTTATTGTGCTTCCCGGCGGGCTGGGCACCCTTGATGAACTCTTTGAGGCAATGGTGCTGGTCCAAACCCGAAAGGTGACCTCGTTCCCCATCGTGCTGCTCGGCGTTGACTTCTGGTCCCCTATGGTCGACTGGATCCGGGGCACCCTGGTGGCCGAAGGCATGGTGTCCGAAAAGGACCTGGACCTGATCCAGGTGGTGGATGATCCTGCTGAAGCCGTGGACCATGTGCTTCACATGGCCGTCTCTCCGGCGACAAACGGCGAGCAGCGCCCGGAGTAGCGCAGCCCTCTGGTCTGGCACGATGGAACGGTGAGCTTTTTCCTGGTTTTTGTTGCGATCGCGCTCGTTGGTGCTGTCCTGTGGGTCAGTGTGGGCCGGCGTGCCCTGAAGGTGGCGGCACGGCCGGTTCCTGACCTGCTTGAGGGCGGTTTCGAGCAGCCTGCCGCGAACCTTCCGCCGGTGTTGCTCCCGGCCCGGGCACGTCCGGAGGACGTGGACCGGGTGCGGTTTTCGCTGGGGCTCCGCGGCTACCGGATGGATCAGGTGGACGAGGTCCTGGACGAGCTACGGGACCAGTTGGCTGCCAGGGAACGTGATGTGACCGCGCTCCGGACCCGGGTGCTCGCCTTGGAGTCGGCGGCCGACGGCGGGTCCCCGGCTCCGGAATCCGCCGCACCTGCCGCGGAATCCGGCAGCCAGTGAGCACCGCAGTGCGCCGCCCCGGCTTCACCGCCTCGGCGCAGTCCTTCGCTGCCAGGACCGGATCGGCGGTGCGCAACTGGCCCTGGTGGGTCCAGGCCTCGGCCATCTACCTCGCCGCCCGCCTGGTCAGTGCAGGCATCTTTATGGCCGCAGCCCTGCATCAGGGCGTCAACCCGTGGTTCCCGCCCAAACCCGACTACTGGAACTTCATCAACATCTGGGACGCCCGCTGGTACGGCCAGGTGATCGCCAACGGCTACCCATCGGTGCTGCCCACCGATGCTGCAGGCAATGTCCAGGAAAACACCTGGGCGTTTTATCCCCTCTTTCCTGCGCTGTCCGGTGGCCTCAGCGCGCTCACGGGATTGAGGCCAGAGGCCGCCCTCACCATTGTGGCGATGCTCGCCGGGTGGGCCGCGGCCCTGGCCGTGTACCTGCTGTTCCGGCAGAAGGCGGCGCACGCGCCGGCGTTGTGGGGTGTGGCCTTCTTCGCCACGTTCCCGGTGTCGGCGGTCCTGCAGGTCCCCTACGCCGAACCACTGAACCTGTTGCTCCTCGCCGTCGCCCTGGTGCTGGTGATCCGGCGCCGCTACTTCCTGGCCATGCCGGTGGTGGTGCTGCTGTGCCTGTCCCGGCCCGTGGGTGTCCCGTTCGCTGCCATGGTGGGACTGCTCCTGGTGTACCGGTTGATGGAACACCTCCGGAGCCGGCGGGACGGGACCACCGCGGCGGATTCCCACTCCCGGGGTGACCTCACCGCCCTCACCGGCTTGACCGTCGTCGCCGGCCTTTCCGCGCTGGCCTGGCCTGCCGCCGCGTGGGTGGCCACCGGCGACATCCAGGCGTATACCCGTACCGAAACGGTGTGGCGCGGCCACGACCTGGTGCCTTTCAAGCCTTGGTTCGACACCGGCGTCGACCTTTTCGGTCCTGTCCTGGGCCTGCTGTCTCCATTTGTTTTTGTGGCCCTTTTCGGTGCGATGCTGTTCCTGCCGCCCGTGGTGCGGCTCGGCGTCGAAATCCGGCTCTGGTGTGCCTGCTACATGGGCTACCTGGTGATGTTCCTGCACCCGCAGACCAGCACGTTCCGGATGCTGCTGCCCCTGTTCCCGCTGGCGCTCGGCGCGGTGCTGCTGTCCCGCTCCCGGGCGTACCGCGGGACCGTGGTGGTGATGTTCCTGCTGCTGCAGATGGTGTGGATCGTGTGGCTGTGGGCCTGGGCGCAACTGCCCGGCGGCGGGGATTATCCGCCGTAGCCGCCAAGCGCCACCCGGTGTGCCTGCTGCGAATACCCGGTGGACGAAAATGTCCATCGATTAGCTACAGCCGGGTAATTCCGCGATAATAGTAAGTAAGCAAGGACAAAAGCATTCAGAATACGCGCAGCCTTGGCGGGGGACTGACTCCCCGGCATCGCAGCATGCTCGACATGCGGACACAGCCCGACCGGGTTGATCAGTCCTGGGACAAAATGGAGGGGAATTCCTCATGGCGGCTATGAAACCACGCACCGGCGACGGCCCAATGGAAGTCACCAAGGAGGGCCGCAGCCTTATCATGCGCGTCCCGCTCGAAGGCGGCGGGCGACTCGTGGTGGAACTGAACGCTGCAGAAGCGGCCAACCTGAAGGAATGCCTGGTGGGCGTTACCGAATAGCAGTTCCAGCGGACAGGGTCCGCAGCCCTGTGGGCTGCGGGCCCTGTCCTATTTCTTGACTGCCACCAGGAGGCCGTCGCCGGTGGGCAGCATTGCCGAGGCCAGCCTGTCGTCGTCGCGGATGGAGCGGCCCACCTGGCGGAGCACCACCGTGTTGGCGTCCCTGCCGGCCGGGTTGGACACCCGGTCCTTGTCCAGGGCGTCGTTGATGATCAGCAGGCCGGAGCGCTTCAGGAGACGGATGCCCTGCTCAACATAGCCGGGGAGTCCCGGCTTGTCGGCGTCGATGAAGACGAGGTCGTACGCGCCGTCCGTGAGGCGCGGCAGGACGTCGCCGGCGCGGCCGGAGATGGTCCTGGTCCTGTTGGCCGGGCTGCCGGCCTCGGCAAACGCCTCCCGTGCCGCCCTGAGGTGCTCAACGTCGACGTCGATGGTGGTCAGGACTGCCTGCTTGCCGAGGCCCCGGAGCAGGCAGACGCCGGAGACGCCCGCGCCGGTTCCGATCTCGACGGCGGTCTGGGCCTTGGAAGCGGCGGCCAGCACGGTCAGGACAGCACCGACGCCCGGTCCGATAGGCGCTACACCCAGTTCAAAAGAGCGTTCCCGGGCGCGCAGCATGACCTCATCCTCAGCGGGCAGATCTTCTGCATAGGACCAGCTGCTGGATTTGTCGGCGCTCATGGATTTCGCTTTCTGGGCGGGGCGGGAAATGTCTTTTACAGCCTACTGTGTCCGGCCGAAACGTCGGTGCCGGCGGGCATTGCGCCCAAGGCTGAAGTTACGACGCAATCAGGAAATTCCCAGCCAAGTTTGAAAGGATGAATATCCGCTCATCCAAAAGGTGATCGGCGCCGAATCAGAGATGTCAACAGTATCCGGGCGTTTGTAATTCCACGAGGGGAGTGGACGATGTCATCACCAGTTGTGGCACCTGTCCCTGCAGTACACCAGCCTGAGGTCGAATGGGTCCGGCCCACCTGGGAGGAAGTGGTTACCAACCACTCCGCCAAGGTATACCGGCTCGCTTACCGCCTGACCGGCAACAAGTTCGATGCCGAAGACCTCACCCAGGAGGTGTTTGTGCGCGTCTTCCGGTCCCTTGAAAACTTCAAGCCCGGGACCCTGGACGGCTGGCTGCACCGCATCACAACCAACCTGTTCCTCGACCAGGCCCGGCGCAAGACCAGGATCCGGTTCGACGCCCTGTCGGACGACGCCGAGTCCCGCCTTCCCGGCCGTGAGCCCGGACCCGAGCAAAGCTTCGAGTTCAACAACCTTGACCTCGACGTGCAGGCTGCCCTTGAGGACCTGCCGCCGGACTTCCGCGCAGCCGTGGTGCTGTGCGATCTCGAAGGGTTGTCCTACGACGAAGTGGCCGCAGCGCTGGACGTCAAGCTGGGCACCGTGCGTTCCAGGATCCACCGCGGCCGCACCATGCTCCGGGAAAAGCTGGCCCACCGGGACCCGCGCCCGCAGCAGGCCCGCCGGAAGCTGTCCCTGCCGCGCATCGCCGGCATCCTCTGATCGGCGCATGAGGCCCCCCAATCCCTTTGCCGGCCGGCACCAGCGGACAGCCAGCCACCTGCAGGAATGCAGCGACTGTGCCGGCGCTGTGCGCAGGGAACGCCAATACCTCGAACGGCTGCGCGATGCGCCTGTTCCGCAGGCCAGCGAGGACCTGACAGCCCGCCTGCTGGCCCGGACCCACGAGTTCGCTGCCCGACAACCGGCAGCACAGCCTGAGCCGCCCCGCAGGTTTGCACGTGCCGTGGCATTGACTGCAGGCGGAACCGTGGCGGCCGCCGGGGTCCTTGCCGTGGGTGCCCTGGCCGTCTCCGGCTCGCCGCTGCCTGATTCCACTTCCCCGGCTGCGCTGTCCCATGTTTCGGCCCGGACGCCCGCGGACGGCCGTGCCCTCACGGCCAGCCAGCTTGCCCTGCTCCGGGACGAGGGCTGGGCATGCCCGGAACTGGCCGGCCTGGGATTCCGCCTTGAATCGGCCCGGGCCCTGGTAATCGAGGGGCAGCCTGCCGTGGAGATCCGGCTTTCGGACGGCATCCATTACGCCACCGTGACGGAGCAGCATTCGTCCGCCGCCGCGCTGCGCACCGCGGCGGACGGCGTGGAGCTCCGCAGCGCCTCGCCCTGGTCCGTGACCTACCGGGCCGAGGGCCGGACGTTCACCTACGAATCGGACCTTCCCGCCGAGCAGGCCGATGACGCCGTGCCCATCCTGGAACGCGTCAGCGCGCAGGCCGGCGCGGGTGTCGCGGCGGAAGCGCCGGCGTCGGGTACTGTGGCGGGAGAGTCCCTGGCCCACCGGCTGCAGCGCGGACTGAACAGGATTGTGACCCTTTTGACCCAGTAAAGCGGGCGGTTGCTGCCCCCGCCGGGCGGGAATCGCCGCTGGCAGCCCGGAAAGGGTAATCTTCCTAACGTGTTTGGAATCAACGGCCCGGAGTTTTTCCTCCTGCTGATCATTGGCATCCTGGTGATCGGTCCACAGCGGCTGCCTGAATATACCCAGAAGCTTGCCAACCTGGTGAAGGAAGTCCGGCGCATGGCCTCCGGCGCCCGCGAGCAGATCAAGGAAGAAGTCGGCATCGACATCGACGAGGTCGATTGGAAGAAGTACGACCCGCGCCAGTACGACCCTCGCCGCATCATCAAGGAAGCCCTGATGGACGACGACTCCAAGCCCGTCAGCGCGGGTGCGCCGGCCGCCGTCGCCGCCGTGGCAGGGGCCGCAGCCGCTGCACCCCAGCGGCCCGAACGCGTGGTGCCGCGCCTCCCGGCGGGCGAAGCCGCACCGTTCGACACCGAAGCAACCTAGGCCCCGCAGGCGGGGCCGTCAGCGAGGCTGCAGCCCGAGCTTCAACCCGGCCAGCCCGCGCGGCTTGGCCGCCAGTGAGCCGGCGATGCCGGAGAGCGCCGCAGCAGCAGGCGTGCCGGGTTGGCCGATGACGATGGGAACACCCGTATCCCCGCCCTCGCGGAGCTGGATGTCCAGCGGGATCTGGCCCAGGAGCGGCACCGTGGTTCCCACGGCGGCACTCAGCCGCTGGGTGAGGACCGCCCCGCCGCCGCTTCCGAACAATTCCATCCTGCCGCCGTCGGGCATCTCCAGGTAGGACATGTTCTCGATGACCCCGGCGACTTTCTGGCCGGTCTGGGTGGCGATGGCGCCTGCGCGCTCGGCGACGTCCGCCGCTGCCGCCTGCGGGGTGGTGACCACCAGGATCTCCGCTGTGGGCAGCAGCTGGGCCACGGAGATGGCGATGTCCCCGGTACCCGGCGGCAGGTCCAGGAAAAGGACATCCAGGTCACCAAAGTAGACGTCCGTCAGGAACTGTTCCAGGGCACGGTGCAGCATGGGTCCGCGCCAGGCCACCGGCTGGTTGCCCGTCACGAACATGCCGATGGAGATGACCTTCACGCCGTACGCGACAGGCGGCAGGATCATGTCATCCACCCGCGTGGGCGTTTGGGTGATGCCCATCAGGCCGGGCACCGAGAAGCCGTACACGTCCGCGTCCACGATGCCTACCCGGAGCCCCTGCGCCGCCAGGGAGCAGGCAAGGTTGACCGTGACAGAGGATTTACCCACGCCACCCTTCCCGCTGGCCACGGCGAAGACCTTGGTCAGCGAGTCCGGCTCGTTGAACGGGATACCGCGTTGGCCGCCGGCGCCGCGGAGTTTTTCCTTGAGGGCGTCGCGCTGGGCCTGGTCCATCACGTTCAGGGTGACGGTGACACCGGTGACACCGGGGACGGCCAGCAGGGCGCGCTCGGAGTCCTTGGTGATGGTGTCGCGGAGCGGGCAGCCCGCAATGGTCAGCAGGACCGCCAGGTCAACGTGCCCTTCTGCGGAGACGATGACGGACTCCACCATGCCAAGCTCGGTGATGGGGCGGCGGAGCTCCGGATCCATGACGCCGGCCAGGGCCTGCTGGACGGCCTCCGACAGCGGGCCGCCCGGGGAATGTTCGGTGTCCATGCGTCAGCGGTCCTGGGAGGAGTGGTTGGGTTTGACGCGGGGGATCTGCTGGGTCTTCGGGTTGCGTTGCCGGTCCCGCTTCTCCTTGAGCTTTTCCTTGACCTTGTCCCGCGGTGTTTCGTGATGACCCGGCCCGGTGGTGTCGTGGGTGCGCAGTTCCTCCTGCGCCTCCAGCATGTCCTCAAGCAGGGAGCGCAGCTCCGCCCGGACGTAGTCACGGGTGGCCACCTCGCGCAGCGCGATCCGCAGGGAGGCCAGCTCCCGGGTCAGGTACTCGGTGTCCGAGAGGTTGCGCTCGGCACGCTGGCGGTCCTGCTGCAGCGAGACACGGTCGCGGTCGTCCTGGCGGTTCTGGGCCAGGAGCAGCAGCGGGGCAGCGTAGGAGGCCTGCAGCGAGAGCATCAGCGTAAGCAGCGTGAAGCCGAGTTCCTTGGAGTCGAACTGCCAGTCCACCGGAGCGAAGGAGTTCCACACCAGCCAGAAGATACAGAAGACGGTCATGTAGACCAGGAACTGGGGCGTCCCCATGAACCGGGCAAAGCCTTCGGTGGCGTGGCCGAATGCATCCGGGTCCGGCGAGAATTTAGGCAGGATCCGTTGCCTGCCACTCAACGGGGTGTCGAGGCTTCCCTTGCCTGCAGCCTTGCCGTTGCCGCGCTGGTTGGGGTTCTTCGGAGCACTGCTGTCAGCCAATGCGGCCACCGAGCTTCCTTATCGGGGCTTCGCCATCATGGGCGCGCCAGTCGTCCGGCAACAGATGATCCAAAACGTCATCAACAGTCACCGCCCCCACAAGCCGGCCGGCGTCATTGACCACGGGGAGGGAATTGAGGTTGTACGTGGCCAGGGTGCGGGCCACTTCGCTGATGTGGGCCTGGTCGGAAAGCGGCTCCAGGTTTTTGTCCACGAGGTTGCCCAGGGGCTCAAACGGCGGGAACCGCAGCAACTGCTGGATGTGGACCACGCCCAGGAAACGCCCGGTGGGTGTCTCCAGCGGCGGCCGGGCAATAAAGATCGACGACGCCAGTGCGGGGGAGAGCTCTTCGCGCCGGACATGGGCAAGCGCTTCCGCCACGGTGGCTTCAGGCGGGAGGATCACGGGAACCGGCGTCATCAGGCCGCCCGCGGTGTCCTCGTCGTATTCGAGGAGCCGACGGACATCTTCGGCGCCTTCGGGTTCCATGAGCTGCAGCAGTTCCTCGGCCTGGGCCGAGGGGAGCTCGCCAAGGAGGTCAGCGGCGTCGTCCGGGTCCATCTCCTCCAGCACATCGGCGGCACGCTGGACGTCCAGGGCGGAGAGGATCTCCACTTGGTCGTCCTCCGGCATTTCCTGCAGGACGTCGGCCAGGCGCTCGTCCTGCAGTTCGCTGGCCACCTCGAAGCGGCGTTTGTCGCTCATCTCCTGAAGGGCCTCGGCGAAGTCAGCCGGTTTCAGGTCTTCGTGGTTGGCCACGAACTGCGTGGCGGCCTGGGGCTCGGTGTGGGCGCCTTGCAGCGCGTCCGCCCAGTCGATGATCAGGGTCTCGTTCCGACGCAGCCGGCTCAAGGGGGACAGGGAATGGCCGCGGCGCACAAAGAGCTTGCTGACGAACCAGTCCCTGGACCTGTGCTGGTCCATCGCGATGTCCTCGATGGTGGCATCACCGCTGCCGTCCCGAAGGGTGACCCGGCGGTCGAACATCTCGGCGACCACCAGAGTCTCGGCCCCGCGCTGTTCAAACCGGCGGAGATTGACCAGTCCGGTGCAGATGACCTGGGTCTGGTCAATGGAGGTAATCCGCGTCATGGGCACAAAAACGCGTTTTTTGCCGGGGACCTCCACCACGATGCCCACCACGTGCGGTGCACCCTGGGTTCCCCGGGAAAGCACCACAACATCGCGCAGCCGCCCCAGCCGGTCTCCCAGCGGGTCGAAGACGTCGAGTCCCAGAAGGCGCGCTACAAAGACGCGGGTAGGTGTTGTGCTCACCCGTACAGGCTACCGAGTCTGCTCTCTTTTAGCTGAATTTACAGGCAGCACACATGCTGATGGGCAAGAATGGGGGTATGGCAAACATTTTTGGCGCTCCCAAGGCAGGTGGCCAGAACGGCCTGGACCAGTCCCGGGCCGTCCCCACCGGCGACACCGTTGGCTCCTACACCTCGTACCTGGATGCGCAGAAGGCAGTGGACTACCTCGCCGACCAGCAGTTCCCGGTCCAGATGGTGTCCATTGTGGGCAATGAACTGAAGATGGTGGAACGTGTCACCGGGCGCCTCAGCTACCCCAGGGTGGCGTTGTCCGGAGCCTTGAGCGGCATGTGGTTCGGCCTGTTTGTCGGGGTGATGCTGTCCTTCTTCGCCCCGTCCCCCGGGTACTTTTCCATCCTCACGTCAGTGCTGATGGGCGCCGCCTTCTTTATGCTGTTCGGCATCGTCACGTATGCAGCCCAGCGCGGCAAGCGGGACTTCACCTCCACCAGCCAGGTGGTTGCCACCAACTATGACGTTATTGTGGCACCCGAAGCGTCGCACGAGGCCCGCCGGCTCCTGCAGCAGCTGCCCATGACCCGCTCGGACGCCGCCGCTGGCCAGGGTGCGTACTCGCAGCGCGATTACCAGCAGCCATACCAGCAGAACCACCAGCCGGGGCAACCGCACCAGCCTTACCAGCCGGGCCAGCCGCAGCAGGGCCAGCAGGGCCAACCGAACCAGCCGCAGCAGGGCCAGCCCAGCCAGCCTTACCAGCCGGGCCAGGGCCCGGCGCGCCCTTCCGGTTGGACTGATCCGTACGGGCAGCAGCCCGCTGCGGCTCCCGTCCAGCCGAACGGCAACCAGGTGCCCGCCGGCCAGCCCCAGGATGGCAGCGGGCAAAATGCCGGCAATGCCCAGCAGCAGCCTGCCGTGCCCCGCGCCACCACCTACCCGGACCTGCCGGACGGCCGCCCGCAGTATGGCGTCCGCGTGCAACAGCCAACAGGACCGGAGAACGGCCAGCCGGCGCAGCAGCAGGATGCCCACCAGCCCGCCGCGCAGCAGCAGGACGGCCAGCAGCCGGATGCGCAGCAAACCCCCGGCGACCAGCGCCAGGGTGATTCCCGGCAGTAGCCGGACCAGAACAAACAAAGAAGCTCCCGGATCCGTGATCCGGGAGCTTCTTTGTGTTTGCCCGGAGGCAGCCGCAGGGGGCCGGGCGCCGGACTTAGTTGCCGGCGTCGGCCTCGCGGTAGATGCCTGCCATCCAGTCTTCGACGTCCTCGGCCTTGCGGGGCAGGGCAGCGCTGAGGTTCACCGGACCGTCCGCTGTCATCAGGATGTCGTCCTCGATCCGGACGCCGATGCCGCGGTATTCGGCGGGAATGGCCAGGTCCTCGTTCTTGAAGTAGAGGCCCGGTTCAATGGTGAAGACCATGCCCTCCGTGAGGATGCCGTCCAGGTAGAGTTCCCGCTTGGCCTGTGCGCAGTCGTGGACGTCCAGGCCCAGGTGGTGGCTGGTGCCGTGCGGCATCCACCGGCGGTGCTGCTGGCCTTCGGGGCTGATGGCTTCCTCGACGGAAACGGGCAGCAGGCCCCAGCTGGCCAGGCGTTCAGCCAGGACGGTGGTGGCGGCGGTGTGGATTTCCCGGAACCGGGTTCCGGGCCGGGCAGCAGCGAAGCCGGCGTCGGCGGCGTCGAGGACTGCTTCGTAGACCTTGCGCTGGATCTCCGTGAACGTGCCGTTGGCGGGGAGGGTGCGGGTGATGTCAGCGGTGTAGAGGGAGTCGGCCTCGACGCCGGCGTCCAGCAGCAGGAGTTCGCCGGCGGAGACCGTGCCGGTGTTGCGGGTCCAGTGCAGCACTGTGGCGTTGTTGCCGGCAGCGGCAATCGTGTCGTAGCCCAGCTCGTTGCCCACTTCGCGGGCGCGGGCGAAGAAGGCGCCTTCCACCACACGCTCGCCGCGGGCGTGGGTCAGTGCGCGGGGCAGCGACTTGACCACTTCCTCGAACCCTTCAACGGTGGCGGCCACGGCCACCTCCATCTGTTCGATCTCCCAGGCGTCCTTGATCAGGCGCACCTCGGACAGGGCCTCGCTGAGCTTTTCGTCCAGGGCGTCGAGGGCACCCATATCCAGGTTGTCCGGATCCTTGGCCGTGTTGTACCGGGCCGTGTCCACCAGGGCGTCAATGTTCTCGTCCACCTTGCGGACCAGGCGGATGGAGGTGCCGCCGATCTCCGGCGCTCCTACGTTTTTGGTGATGGCGCTTTCGAGCCCGTCAAGGTGGGCTGTTGCCAGGCCCAGGCGGGCCTCGAACTCCGCGAGGGTGGGGCGGGCGCCGATCCAGAACTCACCGGAGCGCGAGTCGGCGTAGAACTGTTCCGTGTCCCGCCCGGCCAGGGGACGGAAGTAGAGCGTCGCCCGGTGCGTGCCGCCGTCGTCGCCCGTTCCTTCGGCAACAGGGTCCAGGATCAGGACGGCGTCCGGCTCGTGGTCCAGGCCCAGGCCGGTGAGGTGGGCGAACCCGGAATGCGGGCGGAACCGGTAATCGCAGTCATTCGAGCGGACCTTCGGCGGCCCGGCAGGGATGACCAGGCGCTCGCCCGGGAACTGCGCGGAGACGGTTTTGCGCCGGGTTGCGGCGAAACCGGCCACGGCGTCGCGGCCGGGCAGATCCTTGCTGGCGGGCGCCCAGTTGCTGGCCATAAAGGCCTTGAAGGCGTCCGAAACGGGGCGCTGCGAGCGGTTGTTGACGCGCTCGTCCAGGGGCTGGGAAGCAGAATTTTGGGTGTTATCGGCATCGTTCACGGGACCATCGTCTCACCAGCGTCCCGGCGACGCGAACAGGCGCCGGCCCCGGCGCGGGCCGGCTGGGCGGCCGGTCTACTAGGCTGGAGCGGTGAGGATCGACATGCACGCCCACTCCAATGTCTCCGACGGCACCGAAACGCCCGCCGACGTGATGGCATCCGCTGCCCGCGCCGGCTTGGATGTGGTGGCCTTGACGGACCACGATTCCACGTCCGGCTGGGCCGAGGCAGCCGCCGCCGTTGCCGGGTGCGGCGTGGCCCTGGTCCCCGGCATGGAGGTTTCCTGCCGGACGGACCGTGGGGTGAGCGTCCACCTGCTGAGCTACCTGCACGACCCGTTGCACCCTGGCCTGCTTGAGGAGATCACCAAGGCCAAGGAGTCACGGTTGACCCGGGCCGAACGGATGGTCACGCTGTTGGCCGAGGATTATCCGTTGACGTGGGACGACGTCATCCATCATGTGGCTCCGGGGGCCACACTGGGGCGCCCGCACATCGCTGACGCACTGGTGGCCGCCGGCGTTGTGGCGGACCGGTCGGAGGCGTTCGCGTCCATCCTGACTTCCCGTTCCCGCTACTTCATGCCCCATTACGCACCGGACCCGGCCACTGCTGTGGCACTGGTCCGTGCTGCAGGCGGTGTCCCGGTCTTCGCCCACCCGGTGGCGTCCGGCCGCGGCCGGATTGTGGGGGAGCAGACGTACCGGGACATGATCGACGCCGGCCTGGCGGGCGTGGAGATCGACCACCGGGACAATCCTGAAGAGGGACGCGAATTCCTCCGTGGCCTCGCTGCCCGGCACGACCTTTTGGTCACCGGATCCTCGGACTACCACGGCACCGGCAAGCCCAACCTGCTGGGTGAGAACGTGACGAGCCCCGAGGTCCTGGCCCGGATCGAGTCGCAGGCCACGGGGACCGCCGTCGTGCGCCCCTGACCCGCCCGGCCTTTCCCAACTGACTCGCAGTTGTTGTCGTTTTGGGCGCTCAAAACGACAACAAGTGCGAGCTAGTTGGGTGGGTGGGACGTGAAGGTGGCGTGCGCACCCAACCGCTTGGCCATCACGTCGATGGCCGGCTGGTTCTGGTCCACGCAGACAAACTTCCGCCCCAGCTTTGCCGCCACAGCGCCGAGCGTCCCTGACCCGGCAAAGAAGTCCAGGCACCAGTCCCCGGGCCTGCTGGAGGCTGCCACCACACGGCGGATCAACCCCTCGGGCTTCTGCGTGGGGTAGCCGGTCTTTTCCTTGCCGGTGGGTGAGACGATCGTGTGCCACCACACGTCCGTGGGCAGCTTGCCCAGTTCACGTTTGGCGGGAGTGACCAGCCCGGGCGCCATGTACGGCTCCCGGTCCACCTCGGCGCTGTCGAAGTGGTACTTGGCAGGGTTTTTGACGTACACGAGGATGTTGTCGTGCTTGGTGGGCCAGCGTTTTTTGGCGCGGGCGCCGTAATCGTAGGCCCAGATGATTTCGTTCAGGAAGCACTCCCGACCGAAAATCGAATCGAGCATCACCTTGGCGTAGTGCACCTCGCGGTAGTCAAGGTGCAGGTACAGGGTGCCGTCGTCGGCCAGCAGGCGCCAGGCCTCGAGCAGCCGCGGTTCCAGGAACGACCAGTAGTCGCTGAACGCGTCGTCGTAGCTGTGCAGCGCGCCCTTGATCGTGTCGTAGGAGCGGCCCTTGAACCCAACGCGGTCGCCGGTGCCGTCCAGCGACGCCACCATTTTGGTTTCCTGGCGCCGCTGCGCCCGTCCCGTGTTGAACGGCGGATCCACATAGATCAGCGTGAAGGCGCCGGCCGGCAGCGACGGGAGGTACTCGGAATTTTCCGCGTGCACCACCAGGCTGCCGCCGTCCGGCGCCCAAAGCGTGTTCGTCATGGAGGGTTTTAGCCCTCGGCGCTGCCGGACTGGGCAGCGTCACCCACAACTTCACCGTTGCGGCGGCGGGTCCGGGTCCGGTTGCGGCGGGCACGCGAGGGCTGGTCGGCGCCGTCGGCAGCAGGTTCGCCTGCCGCTTCGGACGGACGACGGCGGCTTCCGCCTTCGTGGCCTGCCGCGCCGGCGCTGCGGGCGCCTTCGCCGTTGCTGTCCTGGCTGCCGGAACGGGCGGGGCGGCCCCTGCGGGTGCGGTCGCGGTCGCGGCCGTCGCCGGCCTGATCGGCCGAGGTGGCGCGGTCAGCCTGGCCGGCGGCCTGGACGCCCGCCTCGACGGGTGCTTCGGCGGTGCGGCCGGCGTTCGTGGACCGTCCGCCGGACCTGCTCGAGTCACCGGAGCGGCTGGAGTCGCTGGAGCGCCCTGAATCGTTGGAGCGTCCACCGGACCGGCCTGAATCGCTGGAGCGTCCGCCGGAGCGGCCGGAGTCGCTGGAACGTCCGCCTTCGCGGCGGCCGCCGGCGTTCTTCTTGCCGGTCTCGCCCAGGTCTTCGAGGACCTCGGCATCCACACCGGCCAGGGTGCGCTTGTCGCGGGGCAGCCGGCCCTTGGTGCCTTCGGGGATGTCCAGGTCCTCGTACAGGTGCGGGGAGGAGGAGTAGGTTTCGATCGGTTCGGGAACGCTCAGGCCCAGTGCCTTGTTGATCAGGCCCCAGCGGGGCATGTCGTCCCAGTCCACAAATGTCACGGCGGTGCCCTTGTTGCCGGCGCGGCCGGTGCGGCCCACACGGTGCAGGTAGATCTTTTCGTCCTCGACGCACTGGTAGTTGATCACGTGCGTGACATCGTCAACATCGATGCCGCGGGCAGCGACGTCGGTGGCCACCAGGACGTCCACCTTGTTGTTGCGGAACGCACGGAGCGCCTGTTCACGGGCGCCCTGGCCCAGGTCGCCGTGGATGGCTGCAGCGGCAAAGCCGCGGTCCACCAGTTCCTCGGAAACCTTGGCGGCGGTGCGCTTCGTTTTGGTGAAGATGATGGTCCGGCCGCGGCCGCGGGACTGCAGGATGCGGGCCACCACCTCGATCTTGTCCATGGCGTGGGCGCGGTAGATGAGCTGGCGGATGTCGCGCTTGGTCAGGCCCTCATCGTCCGGGTCAGCGGCCCGGATGTGGGTGGGCTGGGTCATGTAGCGGCGGGCCATGGCGATGACCGGGCCGGGCATGGTGGCGGAGAACAGCAGCGTCTGGCGGACGGCGGGGGTGCCGGCGATGAGGGTTTCAACGTCCGGCAGGAAGCCGAGGTCCAGCATCTCGTCAGCCTCGTCCAGGATCACGATGCGGACGTTCTTCAGGCTCAGGTGCTTCTGCTTGTAAAGGTCGATCAGGCGGCCTGGGGTGCCCACCACAATCTCGACACCCTTCTGCAGCGCATCCACCTGGGGCTCGTAGGCACGGCCGCCGTAGATGGTGGCGATGCGCGCGTTGCGTTTGCGGGAAGCGGTCTCGAGGTCGCTGGCCACCTGCACGGCGAGCTCGCGCGTGGGCACGATCACCAGGGCCTGCGGGGCGCCGGGGACGGGCAGCTTGTCGAAGCCTGCATCATCGCGGCCCACCACACGCTGGAGCGCGGGAATACCGAAGCCCAGGGTTTTGCCGGTGCCGGTCTTGGCCTGGCCGATGATGTCGTGGCCGGACAGTGCCACCGGCAGGGTCATGGCCTGGATGGGGAAGGGGTGGGTGATCCCGGCGTCGGCCAGGGACTCCACGATGTCGGCGCGGACGTTGTAGTCGGCGAACGACTTTTCTTCGATTTCGTGCGGCTTTTCGTCCGAAATAATGGTTTCTTCGGGCTCGATGGTCTCGGTGCCGGACTCATCGGTCAGAAGCTGGTGCGTGTGCAATTCACTCACAGGGAGTTTCCTTATTCATTTGGGCGAGGGCGCTGCCTGCTCAACGGGCCGGCCTGGGCCGTTCCGGAGCACGCTCGAAGCGCGCAAGCAATTCCAGTGGAAGCCGATCGCGGGCTATCTAAATGCTGGCACTGGTGACCAGCGGGTCAATCTCAAGATCGCGTAGGGGCGGGCTTGTTGGTTTCAAATCAAGGAAATCAACGACCGGGCATCCGTTTCTACTTTTCCAGTCTAACGGCACGGGCCCGGGAACCCGGCTTTGGTGCCCCGCGGCGAACCGTCGGGCTCAGGCCACCAGCTCAAAGTGGACTTTACGGGCGGCGATATCCGAGGAGACCAGCCGGACCCGGACCTTGGTGCCGGACTTCAGCTCTCCGGCGCAGCGGGCGGTCACTGCGGGCTCGGCGATCTGGATGGTGCCTGATCCGCCGTTCCCGTTCTTCCCATTGCCGGCGCCGTTTCCATTGCCGTTGTCCTTGGCCGGCTTCGAACCGGCAATCACTACCGCGTCGAATTCCTGCCCCACATGGTTGACCAGCAGTGCAGCCTCCACGGTGTCCAGGGCCATGCGTTCCATCCGGGATGCCAGCTGGTCGGAGCCGGCCATGACCTCGGGGAGGGAAGGCAGCGCCTCCCGCGCCCAGCCGGGGACGTCCCGGCCGTTGCTCAGGGCCTCGCAGATCACCAGCACAAAACGGTCCACCAGGCGGCGCAGGGGAGCAGTGGTGTGGGCGTACGCGGCGCCGATGGCGGACTGGACAACGTTCTCCGGCACGGTCCCGTCAAAGGCTGTATATGCAGCACCACGGAACAGCATGCCCGCCGAATGCAGGATGGCCAGTTGGCGGGGTTCGGCCGCGTCCAGGGTGCGCAGGTACTCGCCGTAACTGGCGGTCCCGTCCCATGGTTTCCCGAGGGCCTCGGTCTGCAGCCGGAAGTGGTGCAGCGACCGCTCGTCGGGGGCCGGCATGGTGCGCAGGATTCCCACCTTTCCGGCCAGCATCAGCTGCGCCGCGGCCATCCCGGTCATCAGCGAGATCTGCGCGTTCCAGTCCTCCACGGGCAGTTGCGGTGCGGCGGCAATCCGGTAGCCGCCGTCGGGCAGCTGGACAATCTCCTGCTCGGGCATGTTCAGGCTGGCGCCGCCGCGGAGCCGCTCCAGCTCCACCCGTTTTAGTCCCACTTCCTTGAGCAGCTCCAGCACCGGGCCCGCTGTGCCGGCATCCAGGTCCGCCTGCGCGCCCTTGTAGCTGAGTTTCTCCCGGCTGCGGACCCGTGCACGCCGTACGGTCACGGACGTGACCCCTGCGCGGGCGTCCAGCCGGAAGTCCCAGACAAACGCCGGGCACTCCTGGTCCGGCAGCAGGCTGCCGGCCGCTTCACTGATCACCTCGGGGTGCAGCGGGATCCGCCCGTTGGGGGCGTAAAAGGTCTGGCCGCGGCGCCAGGTCTCGGCGTCCAGGGGCCCGCCGGGGGCGACGAAAGCGGGCACATCGGCGATGGCATACAGCACGTGGTACCCGTCGCCGTCGCGCTCCATAAAGACCGCCTGGTCCAGGTCAGTGGAGGACGCCGGGTCAATGGTGACGAATTCAATGCCGGTCAGGTCCTCGCCCGGCAGCTGCAGGGCCGCCACGGCGGCCTCGGCATCGTGGACGGCATCAGCCGGATATTTGCCGGGCAGCTCCAGCTCGACCCGAAGCTCACTGAGGGCGGCTTCGAGCGCGTTGTTGTGGTCGTGGACCTGGGGTGCAAGCCGGTGATGTGGCACGTTGCCCAGCGTAGCCCGGTTTTTTCCGAACGGGCAGGGATGCTGCCGCTACGCGTCCGCGGATTCCAACGCGCTGCGCAGGGAAGCCGCGGCTGCTGCGGGATCCGGGGCATCGGTGATGGCGCGGACCACCACCACCCGGCGGGCCCCGGCGGCCACCAGCTCACCGATGTTGCCGTGGTCCACGCCGCCGATCGCGAACCAGGGAACGTCGTCGCCGGCTGCGGCCGCGGCGTAGCGCACCAAGTCGAGTCCGACGGCGGCCCGGCCGGGTTTGGTGGGCGTGGCCCAGACGGGCCCCACGCAGAAGTAGTCCAGCGCCGCAGGTCCCGCGGCTGCCGTGAGGGCCGCGTCCACCTGGTCCGGGGTGTGGCTGGACAAGCCGATGGCGGCGTTGCCGTTGAGCAGGGTGCGGGCGGCGGGCAGCGGCAGGTCCTTCTGGCCGATATGGAAAACCGGGGCGCCGGACAGTACTGCGACGTCGGCCCTGTCGTTGACAGCCCAGAGCCGGCCATGCCGGACTGCGGCTTCCTTCAGCACGGCCAGGAGCTCCAGCTCTTCGGCCGCCTCGATGCTTTTGTCGCGAAGCTGGATGATGTCCACCCCACCGGCAAACGCCGCGTCGACGAAGCGGGCAAAGTCGCCGCGGTCCTTCCGGGCATCGGTGCACAGGTACAGCCGTGCTGCGTGGAGCGCGGCCGCGCCGGGAGCGGTGGCCAGGGGATCAGCGGTGGCAGGGGAGTGGGTCACATTCATGGCTGCCAGCCTAGTTCCTCTAGACTGGGCGGGTACTGCGGGAGCCCGCGGCAGCTGTCACAAAGCGCCGGGCTGAGAGGGCGTCAGAGCCGACCGCTTGACCTGATCCGGGTAATGCCGGCGTAGGGAAGGAGACACATGGGCGCCCTGCCTGCTACCCCCGGTGACCGCCCGCACGGCGCGTTGGAAGCCGACGTTGCAGTGATTGGCGGCGGCGTGGTTGGCCACAGCATCGCCTGGGAGGCATACCGCTCCGGCCGGTCCGTGCTCCTGATCGATGACGCGCCGGGCGCCGGTGCCAGCTGGGCCGCCGCCGGAATGCTGGCGCCGGTAAGCGAGCTGCATTACCAGGAAGAGGACCTCCTGGAGTTGATGCTTGCGGCCGCCGCCCTCTGGCCCGGTTTCGCCGCGGATCTCGCCGTCACCGGCGGGGACCCCGGATACCTCACGACGCCGACCCTTGCCGTAGGCGCCGACGCCGCCGACCGCCGGGCGTTGATGGACCTGCGCGCTGTGCAGCAGGCGAACGGCTTGACCGTGGAACCGCTCACCATCCGGGAGGCCCGCCGCCGGGAGCCATTGCTGGGCCCCGCCATCGCCTGCGCCTTCGATACTCCGGCAGACCACCAGGTGGATCCGCGGCTTCTGCTGGCCAGCATGCGGCGTGCGCTCGCCGGCGATCCGTTTGCGGTAGCGGCCAAGGCCAGCGGCCTGCTGTGGGAAGACGGTGCCGTCGCAGGTGTGCAGCTCGCCGGTGGCGGGACGGTCCGGGCGGCCGAAACCGTGGTGGCCAACGGGCTGCAGGCGGCAGCACTGGGTGGCTTTCCCCCCGGCCTGAGCCTGCCGTTGCGGCCGGTACACGGCGACATCCTGCGGCTCGCCGTGCCACAGCACCTGCGCCCACTGCTGGGCTCCACCGTCCGCGGCCTGGTCCACGGCGTCCCCGTCTACATCGTGCCGCGGCAGGACGGCACGGTGGTGATCGGCGCCACCCAGCGCGAGGATGCCCTGGCCGGCCCCACCGCGGTCTCTGCGGGTGGGGTATATCAGCTTCTGCGGGACGCCCAGGCCCTGGTGCCTGCCGTTGCCGAGCTCGAGCTGCTGGAGAGCACCGCCCGGGCACGGCCCGGCACTCCGGACAACGCTCCCCTCCTGGGCCGGGTGCCTGCACCGGACGGCACCGGTGCGGACACGGGCTTCGGGATGGCCGCGCACGTGCCGGGCCTGATCATTGCCACCGGCTTCTTCCGCCACGGCATCCTCCTGGCCCCCGCAGCCGCAGCCATCTGCCGCGACCTGATGGACGGTCACGCTGATCCCCGTTGGGCACCCTTCAACCCCGCCCGGTTCTCCGGTTTTGCCCCTCACCTTCCCCGCACCATCAAGGAGACAGCATGAACATCACCCTGAACGGAACTCCACATGCGGTGGTGGACAGCGCGTCCATCAGCATGCTGGTCAGCCAGGTCACCGGCCGCGTCCTCGCAGCCAATGGGCAGGCCGCCGACGGCGCACGGCTGGGGGTGGCGGTGGCGCAGAACGCCCAGGTGGTGCCGCGCAGCCAATGGTCCGCCACGGCGCTCGCGGACGGCGACGACGTTGAACTCGTCACGGCAGTCCAGGGCGGTTAGGGCCATGACCAACACCAACACCGAACAGCTGAACCAGGCCGGTGGCACAGGCAGCGACGACCTGGTCATTGACGGCGTCGCCCTGGCCTCGCGGCTCATTATGGGCACCGGCGGCGCCCCCAGCCTCGACGGGCTCGGAGCCGCCCTGATCGCTTCCGGGACGGCCCTGACCACCGTGGCCATGCGCCGGTACTCCACGGCAGAAACCGGCTCGCTGTTCCAGCTGCTGGTGGACCACGGCATCCGGGTCCTGCCCAACACCGCCGGCTGTTTCACCGCCCGCGACGCCGTCCTGACCGCCGAACTGGCCCGCGAAGCACTGGAGACGGACTGGGTGAAACTCGAAGTCATCGCCGACGAACACACGCTGCTGCCGGACGCCGTGGAACTGGTGGATGCCACGGAACAGCTGGTTAACCGCGGCTTCAAGGTGTTTGCCTACACCAACGATGACCCCGTCCTGGCCCTGCGGCTGGAGAACCTCGGAGCCGCCGCGGTGATGCCGCTGGGCTCACCGATCGGCACCGGCCTGGGCATCCTCAACCCCCACAACATCGAACTGATTGTTTCCCGCGCCTCGGTGCCGGTGGTGCTGGACGCCGGAATCGGGACGGCATCCGATGCTGCCCTGGCCATGGAGCTGGGCTGCGATGCCGTGCTGCTGGCCACGGCCGTGACCCGCGCCCAGAACCCGGTCCTGATGGGGGAGGCCTTCAAACACGCTGTCAAAGCCGGCAGGATGGCCGCAGCGGCCGGCCGGATCCCGCGCCGGGAACATGCGTTGGCTTCCTCAGCCATGGCCGGCCGGGCCGAATTCCTCTAAGCCGGCTGCCGCCGTCGGACGCCCTTAAAGTCCTGTGGCCACCACCTCAACGGGTGGTGGCCACAGGACTTTGGCTTGGCGTCAGCGCCGCAGCACCGCGGTGAGCCTATCGGTGTCCTGCCGGGCCCGGGTAGCGCCCAGGTAAACGGCGGCGGCCACGGCGGCGGCAGCCCCCAGCACGATGGGCAGGACCCACGGCAGCCAGGTCAGGCCGGGACGGTACCCGAAGCCCGCAGCCATCAGGATGAGCCAGGCAAGGGCCGCGACGCTTACCGAAACGCCGGCGGGCAGGCCTGCCCCGTACTTGGCATGGCGTTTGTCATTGGCCCACACGATTAACCCCACCGCGACGGCGGCCAGGACAACGATGGTCAGCGAAAGCATGGGGCTCCTTTATTACCTTGCAGGCAGCGCGTCAGAACTGGCCGAAACCGACCCGGCGGGCTTCTTCGGCACCGATTTCCACGTACGCGAGGGCCTTGCCGGGAACAATGACCAGACGGCCCTTTTCATCCTTCAGGCGCAACTCGGTGCCTTTGGTGATGGCCTCTTCCACAACCTTGGCCACCGAATCCGCGTCCTGCGTGGATTCCAGCACAATTTCGCGGCCAACATTCTGAATGCCGATCTTAATTTCCACGGGGGCCTCCCAGCCAGTCAAAGTTCGTTGCTGATGTCTCCTTTGTAGTCTAGGACTCTTTGGGGAAGCGAGAGATTCCGCGCCAAGCTAAACGGTAGATCAGGTCGCTGGCCACATTGAGGTCCAGGTTTCCGTCCGTTTCAAGCCAGTACCGGGCGCTGACCTGCGCCATTCCGGCGAGGCCGCGGCCCAGGAGCTCAGCTTCCAGGTGCGGAAGCTTGGTGTCCTCGGCGATGACGTGCGCGATGGCGTCGGCAAAGGTCCTGTTAAAGGTTTCCAGCCGGGAACTGACGTCCGGATCGTTGATCAGGTCCGATTCGAAAACCAGCCGGTGGGCCTGGTCATCGCTGGCGATGAACTGGAAGTAGGCACGCATCACCGCCTGGACACGCTCGTCGTTGTCGGTGGTGGAGTTCAAGGCACCCATCATCAACGCGGTGAGGGAGGTCAGGTGGCTGTCCAGGAGAGCCAGGTACAGCTCCCGTTTGGAGGGGAAGTGCTGGTACAGCACCGGCTTGCTGACATGGGCCGTTTCGGCGATCTCGTCCATGGCGGCGCCGTGGTAGCCGTTGGCCACAAAAACTTCCTGCGCTGCTGAAAGGAGTTGGGCGCGCCGCTCGTCCCGGGGGAGCCGGGCGGAGCGTTGGCCTGCAGGGCGCGGGGAGGTGGGCGGAGCTTCGGCGTTCGGGTGATCAGCCCGTGCATCAGGGACCACGGTTGTCCCTCCTTCCATTGCAGTTACATAGACACTTTACTGCCGGGTAATATGACCGCGCGGTATCCCGGGGCATACATTGAAGTATGGCTTCGATGTTCACCGCAAATGTGTCAGCAGAAACCCTTGAACCGCTGGTGGAACCCGCGGCAGGGCTCAGCGCTGAAGAGGTGGAGCGCTACTCGCGGCACCTGATCATTCCGGAGATCGGCGCGCTGGGCCAGCGCAGGCTCAAAAATGCCAAAGTGCTGGTTATCGGCGCGGGCGGACTCGGTTCCCCCGCGCTGCTGTACCTGGCGGCTGCCGGGGTGGGGACCCTGGGCATCGTTGATGATGACGCCGTGGACCTCAGCAACCTGCAGCGCCAGGTCATCCATGGTGTGGCGGACGTGGGGCGGCCAAAGATCGAGTCCGCCCGGGACGCCATCGCGGAGCTGAACCCACTGGTGGACGTCCGGCTCCACAACGTCCGGCTGGATACATCCAACGCCCTGGAGCTTTTTGCCGGCTACGACCTCATCCTTGACGGCGCGGACAACTTCACCACGCGTTACCTGGTGAACGACGCCGCAGCCATCCTGGGCAAACCCTACGTGTGGGGGTCCATTTTCCGTTTCGACGGCCAGGTCAGCGTCTTCTGGGAGAAGCACGGACCCACTTACCGGGACCTCTACCCCGAAGCCCCGCCCGCCGGGTCAGTGCCCTCCTGCGGCGAGGGCGGCGTCTTCGGGATGTTGTGCGCAGCCGTGGGCTCCCTGATGGTGACCGAAGCGGTCAAGCTGATTACCGGCGTCGGGCGTTCACTGCTGGGCCGGGTGGCGCTGTTCGACGCGCTGGGCGGCAGCTGGCGCGAAATCCGGGTGTCCAAGGACCCGGCCGCGGAGCCCATCACCGAACTGGTGGATTATGACGCGTTCTGCGGCATCACCCCTGACGTTCCCACGGACACCGAGCACACTGTCACCGCCACCCAGCTGGCCTCCATGCTGGCCTCACGGAAGGCCGGGCTCCGGGACTTCGAGCTGGTGGACGTGCGGGAATCCGGTGAGTACGACATTGTCCGGATCGAGGGCGCGGTACTGGTGCCGCAGGGCCGGATCCTGGCCGGGGAAGCCTGGGGCGAGCTTCCGCAGGACAAGGACATTGTGTTCCACTGCAAGGCCGGGACCAGGTCCGCCAATGTGCTGGCCGCGGCCCGGAAAGCCGGTTACCAGCGCGTCAGCCACCTTGACGGCGGCATCCTGTCCTGGGTCCGCGACGTTGAGCCCAACAAGCCGGTCTACTGACCGCGTTGCGCTATCACCTCTGGTCGCCATAAGGGCCCGCAGGGGACCATAGGTGATAGGGCAACGCGGGGGTGCGGGGCGGGTCAGGCGGTTTCGAGGCCCTGGTGACTCCGGTGGTCCTGCCGGCCCTGATGGTCCACGGGGCATTCGGCCTGCGCGGCCTGCGCTGCGGGCTGGTCCACCGTGATGCCGTAGAGCGCCTCCAGGGCGGCCACGTACTCGTCCTGCTGGCCGTTGGCGGCGAGTTCCCGTGCCCGGACGGTGGGGACGTGCAGGAGCTGCTTCACCATGCGGCGGAGCGCGAACTCGACCTCTTCAGCAGCTGCCGTGCAGCCGTGCCGGGCCCGGACCTTTTCCATTTCGGCGTCCAGGACGTTCATGGTGTGCCGGCGGAGGGCAACGATCGCCGAATCGACGGAGCGTGCCTCGCGTTCCTGCTCGAAGGCGCTGGCGGCAGTCCTGACAATCCCGCTGGCCTGGGCCAGGGATTCGGCCTGTTCCTGCGGCGCCGCGAGGCGCACGGATTCGAGGGTGAGCAGTTCCACGCCGTCGAGTTCTCCGACGGCGGGGTCGAAGTCATGTGTCAGGGCAAGGTCGATGGCGATCAGCGGCTGCGGGGAGCCGGCGCGGACCTGCGCCAGTTCGTCGGCTTCAACGCGGGTATCCGAGCCGCTGCAGCCGATCATGACGTCAGCCGCGGCGACCGCGGAACGCAGGGAATCGGCGTCGAGGGCCGTGCCTCCGCGGGTGGCTACAAACCCTTCGGCGCGCCCGGACGAGGAGAAAACCGAGATATCGGTGCAGCCGCGTTCGCGAAGCAGCGCCATGGTGGCGCCGGCATAGGCGCCGGTACCGAAGACGACGACTTTTTTGGCGGCCCAGCCGGGGTTTTCGGAGAGGTCGGTGGCCAGGTCCAGCGCCACGGAGACGATGGAGAGGCCCCGGGAGCCCAAGGCGGTCTGCGCGCCGACGTCCTTGGCGGTCTTGGAAGCGGCCTGGAAGAGCCGGACCAGGCCGGGGCTGGCGGTGCCCTCGTGCTGGGCCATGATGAGGGCACGGCGCACCTGGCCGGCAATTTCGCGTTCGCCCACGACGGCGGAATCCAGTCCCGCGCTGACGGCGAACAGGTGCTTGGTCACTTCAGTGCCGGTCCGGGTGCTCAGGGACCGGGAAACGAGCGGTTCGCTAAGCCCACTGGCATCGCTGATCCGGGCCACGAGCGCTGCGCGGGCCGCTTCGACATCATCAGGATGCGGCGCCTCGCCGTAGATTTCGTACCGGTTGCAGGTGGCAAGGACAACCGCACCCGACACTGCCGGCGATCCGGTCAGCATGGATGTAGCGATACCGGAGGAACCGTTGCTCAACTGGGCAACGGTCTCAAGGTCGATGTCGGCGTGTGTAGCCACCAATGAAAAAAGAACCACAACGGACCAATCATAGCTTTTTCGCGGCTCGGTAGAACAACTGCGGCCGCCGGGAAGGGCAGATGGCTGCTGTGATTCCTGCCACGGGGGCTCCTGTCATGGTTTGCGGCGCCTGCCCGCCGTTATCTTTTGCCGCCGATTTTGGGCACAATCGAGAGCATGACTTCCAGCCCTGCCGTGTCCGCTGCCGGCGTCCTAGCGCCAGACCACCCGCTGTTGGATGGCCGCACCACCGATTCCCCGCTGATCACCGCCTACCGTGGCGGCAAGCCGTCCCGCCGTCCCGTCTGGTTCATGCGGCAGGCCGGCCGTTCCCTGCCGGAGTACATGAAGGTCCGCGAAGGCGTGGCAATGCTGGACTCCTGCCTCCGGCCGGAGTTGGCCTCGGAGATCACCCTCCAGCCCGTGCGGCGCCACGACGTGGACGCTGCCATCTTCTTCTCGGACATCGTTATTCCCCTGAAGCTGGCCGGTGTGGGCGTAGACATCGTCCCCGGCGTTGGCCCGGTGCTGGACAAACCGGTCCGGACAGCTGCTGACGTGGCGGCGCTGCCGCAGCTGACGTGGGAGGCCCTGGAGCCCATCCGCGAAGCCGTCCGCCTCACGGTGGCCCAGCTGGGCAAAACCCCGCTGATCGGCTTTGCCGGCGCGCCGTTCACCCTGGCCGCATACATGGTGGAGGGAAAGCCGTCCCGCGACCACCTGGGCCCGCGGACCATGATGCACGCTGACCCAGAAACCTGGAACGCGCTGGCCAACTGGGCAGCTGACGCTTCCGGCATGTTCCTGCAGGCGCAGCTTGAGGCCGGCGCCTCCGCAGCCCAGCTTTTTGATTCCTGGGCCGGTTCGCTGGGCCTGGCCGACTACGAGAAGTACGTTGCCCCCGCCTCGGCCCGCGCCCTGGACCACGTCCGCCACCACGGTGCCCCCCTCATCCACTTCGGCACCGGCACTTCCGAGCTCCTGGTGGCCATGCATAACGTCGGCGTCGACGTCATGGGCGTGGACTACCGGCTGCCCCTGGACGAAGCCAACCGGCGCCTGGGCGGAAGCGTCCCACTGCAGGGGAACATCGATCCTGCCCTGCTGCCCGCCCCGTGGGAGGTACTGGAAGCCCATGTCCGAGAGGTCATCGCCGCCGGCTCCACAGCCCCGGGCCACGTCCTGAACCTGGGCCATGGCGTGCCGCCCGAGACGGATCCGGCAGTCCTGACCCGCGTGGTTGAACTCATCCACTCCATCGCACCGGAGTAGTCCGGTGGGCACGTTGGCGGCGCAGCCCGGAGCCGCCCTGGTGATCGGTGGCGGCATCTCCGGCCTGCTGGCGGCCAGGGAACTGTCGGCCGCCGGGCACGCCGTCACGGTCCTCGAAGCCGGTGGCAGCTGGGGCGGCTGCATCGGCAGCCACACGCTGGCCGGGCTCACCCTGGACAGCGGCGCCGAATCCTTTGCCACCCGCAGCGACGCGGTGGCCACCCTTGCCGCTGAGCTGGGACTGGCCGGCGAAATTGTGGCACCGCGTCCCGGCGGCGCCTGGGTCCAATTGCCGGATGGTCCCCGCGAGCTGCCTAAAACCGGCGTCCTGGGCATACCCGCCAACCCGTGGGACCCGGAAGTCCGCCGGTCCCTTGGCCTGCTGGGCTCTTTGCGCGCCTCGCTGGACCGTTTCCTGCCGGCCTCGGTGGGCACTTCCACCCCCGTCACCAGCGTGTCCGCCCTGGTCCGGGCGCGGATGGGCGCCCGCGTCCTGGAGCGGATGGTGGCCCCGGTGGTGGGTGGTGTGCATTCGGCAGACCCGGGACTGCTCGACGTCGACATGGTGGCCCCGGGGCTGCGGGCAGGAATCAGGGACCACGGTTCGCTCGCTGCCGCGGTCTCCGCCCAGCGCCGGGCCCGTGCAGGGACTTCCACCGGGTCAGGGGCTGCCAGCGGCAGCGCTCCCGGCCGGCCTGCAAAAGCCGGCTCCGCTGTGGCCGGACTGGCCGGCGGCATGCATACCCTCGTAACCGCGCTGGTAGCTGACCTTCGTGGCCGTGGCGTTGTCCTCCTCCCGAATACCGCAGCCGGCAGCGTCACCAGGAACCCGTCGGGTTGGCAGGTCACCACGCCCGGACAGACTCTTGCCGCAGCCCTCCTGGTGGTGGCTGTGGACGGCCCGGCCGCCGTCGGCCTCCTGGAAAACGCCGTGCCGGCCATTGCGGGCAAGCAGCCCGCGTCCGGCCCGGACGTGAAACTGGTGACCCTGGTGGTGGACGAGGCCGGCCTGGACGCCCGGCCCCGCGGCACGGGCGTGCTGGTGGCGCCAGGCACACCCGGCATCGAGGCCAAGGCACTCACCCACGCCACCGGGAAGTGGGACTGGCTCGATGCAGCGGCTGGCCCCGGCCGGCATGTGCTCCGGCTGTCCTACGGAAAGGTCGATGGCGCCGGCGGGCAGCAGGCGGGCCCGGAAACGGACGGGGACCTCCTGGCAGCTGCCTTGCGCGACGCCCCCGCCCTGTTGGCGCAGGCTGTCGGCCCGGACCACGTGGTGGCCTGGGACGTGGTCCGGTGGCGCGGCGCCCTGCCGTTCGCCGCGGTGGGCCACAAGGCCCGGGTGGCCGACATCCGGGCGGCGTGCACGGCCGCCGGCAACCTGGCCGTGGTGGGTGGCTGGGTGGCGGGCAACGGCCTCGCCGCAGTGGTTTCCGACACACGGGAACAGGCGCGCATCCTCATCAGCTGACCATCGTTGCTGGTCAGCGCCGGGTGTAGCGGAAGGGCGCCGAAAACGCGCGTTGTGGGCCCGGGTCACGGACTTCACCCTGCCCCGAACGGGCGGCTAGGGTCGGTGCCCATGGTTTACAACAGGCCCAGGCCAGCACTGTCCTCGGCCGGTATCCATGGGGGAATCCGGCGGGGCGCGGCAGCTGCGGCCATCGGAACGGTACTGGTCCTTAGCTCCGGAGCCGCGTCGTCATGGGGTGCGGATGCGCCGCCCTCCGCGCCGCAACAGAAATCCCGGCCGGAGGCAACTTTTGCGGCAGCCGAGGAGAAGACCCCGGAGCCCGCGCCGGGGAAATCCACCGCCCCCGCCACCACGCCGGCCTCCACGGCTACTGGGTCCCCCACAACGCCGGCCAGCCCGGCACCGTCGCCCGGATCGCCGTCGGCCGTTCCCGCTGCCACTGCACCGGCCACTGCGGCGCCGGCATCCACCACATCACCCACCGCGGCGACGCCGTCGACCACAACACTGACGCCCACCACTCCGGCCATGCCACCCACCACAGCAACGCCCGACGCCGCAACACCCCATGGCATCCCCGCGGCACCGCAGGCGCCGGCCAGCGAAGCCGCTGCCGCGCCGGGCGGAACGGCACCACAGAATCCGGCGGACAACGGGGGAGCGGCGGCCGCCCCGTCCACTCCGGTACCCGCCCAAACCCCAGCCCCGGGCCCGGCCGCGACGCCGCAGGGCACGGGCATCCCCCGCGTCGGCTCCCAGGGCAGCACGTCGCTGGCGGTCAGCCTGCTGCACGCCGCCAATCCGGAGGCCGCGCCCGGGGCAGATCCAGCGGCCGGCCCGCAGCTGGCGATCGTGGGGCTCGGCGCCGGACTCATCGGCCTGGCCTGCGCTGCGGGCGCCGCGCTGTTCCGGCTCCGACGCCATTAGCCAAGGGCCCCGGGCCAACCCCACCCCGCGCATTGTGTGACATTCAACACTTCTACGCGTTGTAGAAGTTGTGGGTTTCGCCTTGGCGCCCAACAGGGGGCAAACTTGTAACCATGAGCCACACTTCTGCCGAATCTGTCACTAAAACCGAAGAATCAGCCGAGCAGTTCTTTACCCTGTGGACCGTGTTCAAGCGGTCCGGGGAGGTGGTCCGCAGCGCTGACGCCGCGGCCGACTTCGAAGCCCTGCTGGAACGCCTGGGCCAGGCCGGCGTGACCCACCGCGGCAGCTACGACGTTTCCGCCATGCGTGCCGATGCGGACATCATGGTGTGGCTCCACGGCGCCAAGCCCGAAGCCCTGCAGCAGGCCATCCGCGACATCCGCAGGAGCGGCCTCTTCGCCGGCACGGAGATGGTCTGGTCCGCAATGGGTGTGCACCGCGAGGCTGAGTTCGCCAAAAACCACACGCCTGCCTACTCCCGCGGCGTGGCGCCGGCCGAATGGCTGTGCGTCTACCCGTTTGTCCGCTCCTATGAGTGGTACATCCTGCCCGAGGAGGAACGCGGCGGAATGCTGCGCGAACACGGCCTCCTGGGCCGCGAATTCCCGCAGGTCATCTCCAACACCGTGTCCTCCTTCGCCCTCGGTGACTGGGAATGGATCCTGGGCCTGGAAGCCCCGGAACTCGTGGACCTCGTGGACCTGATGCGCCACCTGCGCAACACCGAAGCCCGCAACCACGTCCGCGAAGAGGTCCCGTTCTATACGGGCCGCCGCGTCTCCGCAGCAGAAGTTGCGGAGGTCCTGGCATGAGCGCCAACGGATCCGGCATCAGCACCGCCATCAACCCCGTCACCGAAGCCGGCCGGATGGCGCCCAAGGAATATGACGGCGTCCTGCTTGCCTCCTTCGGCGGCCCCGAGGGCCAGGAGGACGTCATTCCGTTCCTCCGCAACGTGACCCGCGGCCGCGGCATCCCGGATGAGCGCCTCGAAGAGGTCTCCCACCACTACCGCGCCAACGGCGGCATCAGCCCCATCAACCAGCAGAACCGCGAACTCAAGGCGGCCCTCGAGGCCGAGCTTGCTGCCCGCGGCATCAACCTGCCCATCCTCTGGGGCAACCGCAACTGGGATCCCTACATCCCGCAGACCCTGCAGGACGCGTACGACGCCGGCCACCGCCGCCTGCTGATGCTCACCACCAGTGCCTACTCCTGTTACTCCAGCTGCCGCCAGTACCGCGAGGACATCGGCATGGCCCTGACGGAAACCGGCCTGGACGGCCGGCTCGAAGTGGACAAGGTTCGCCAGTACTTCGACCACCCCGGCTTTGTGGAACCGTTCGTCGAAGGCACCGCAGCCGGCCTGGCCGATGTCCGCGCGCAGCTCGCCGCGGCCGGGACACCGGATGCTCCCATCCAGATCCTCTTCGCCACGCACTCCATCCCCACCCGCGACGCCGAAGCGGCCGGCCGGTCGGAAGGCGAGCCCCGCGAATTCGAGGAGGGCTCGGCGTACGTTGCCCAGCACCTTGCCTCCGCCGCCGCCGTCATCCGGCGCGTCGAGGAGGAATCAGGCCTCACCGCTCCTTGGTCGCTGGTGTACCAGTCCCGCTCCGGCGCCCCGCACGTGCCGTGGCTGGAACCTGACATCAACGATGCCATCGAGGAACTCGCCGGCAAGGGCGTCAAGGGCATCGTCATTGTCCCGCTCGGATTCGTCAGTGACCACATGGAAGTTGTGTGGGACCTCGACACCGAGGCCCTGGAGACCTGCGCCAACCTGAGCCTGGCCGCAACCCGGGTACCCACCCCGGGCACCCACCGCACGTTTGTTGCCGGCATGGTGGACCTCATCCTGGAACGGACCGCCGCCAACAACATCAGCGACCGGCCCGCCCTCACCGGACTGGGGCCCTGGTACGACGTCTGCCGTCCCGGCTGCTGCGCCAACTTCCGCGGCGAAAAGCCCACGATCTCCGCAGCCGACACCACTGTAGGCACCGGCCACGACCCTTACCCCGGGACAGCCGCAGCAGGTCCGGCCGGGGGAGCCTCGCAGCAGTGACGGTAAGGATAGGAACGCGCGCCAGCAAACTCGCGCTCACCCAGACGCAGCAGACCGCGGACCAGCTTGCCGCCGTCGGGGGTTTCCCGGTGGAACTGGTGCACATCAGGACCGACGGCGACGTCCTGACCGGGTCGCTGTCGCAGATGGGCGGCACCGGCGTTTTTGTGGCTGCCCTTCGCGACGCCCTGATCCGCAACGAATGCGACGTTGCGGTCCATTCATTGAAGGACCTCCCAACCGGCGCTGCCGTGGGACTGAGCCTCGCGGCAACGCCGCGGCGCGTTGATGTCCGCGACGTGCTGTGCGCACGGGACGGGCTCAAGCTGGCCGACCTGCCTGCCGGCGCAACCGTGGGCACTGGATCGCCCCGGCGCGCCGCGCAGCTCCGCGCCGCCCGGCCCGACCTGGACATCCTGGACATCCGCGGCAACGTGGACACCCGGCTGGGCCGCGTTGCCGGCCTGCCGGGCAACACCACCGCCGAGGTGGTCCCCGGAAAGACCTGTGACCTGGACGCAGTGGTCCTCGCAGCCGCCGGACTGGAGCGGATCGGCCGGCTGGACGCGGTCAGCGAATTCCTCGAAACCGATGTGATGCTGCCCGCCGCCGGCCAGGGCTCCCTGGCCATCGAATGCCGGACAGCGGACGCGCCGCGGAAGGCCGGCAGTACCGAAGGCTCCCAGGCTGTCCTGGCCCAGGCCCTCGCCGCCCTTGACGACCCCGACACCCGGCTGGCCGTCACCGCCGAACGTGCCCTGCTGGCCCGGCTTGAAGCGGGGTGCGCGGCCCCCGTCGGTGCTTACGCCTACCGCAAGGGCAGCATGCTCCACCTCGAAGCTGCTGTCTGTGCAGTGGACGGCACGGCCACCGTCCGGGACAAGCGCGCTACGGACGGACTGACCGAAGTAGGTGCCACCCTCCTGGGAATCGAACTGGCTGAGGCGCTGCTGGCTGCAGGGGCCGCGGACATCGCCGATCTCCAGGCGTCCTGATCCCGCAATGGGACCCACGTCCAGCGAATCCGGAACCGGGCAGCCGCTGCGCGGCACCCAGGTGCTGGTAACCCGCAGTCCCGAACGGTCCACCGGGCTGGTCGCAGCACTGGAGGCGGCAGGAGCCACAGCCCTGGTGCTGCCCCTGATCGACTTTGAACGGGCAGCGGACCAGCACGCCCTTGAGGTGGCCTGCGACGGCCTGGGTGCCGGTGCCTTCGAATGGCTGGTGGTCAGCAGCGCCACCACCGTCCACGTCCTGGTGGCCCAGGCCGTCGACCGTGGGCTATCCCTGGGGGCCTGGCTGCCCGCTGCCACCCTGGTCGCGGCCATCGGGCCGGCCACCCGCAGGATGCTCAAAGCCAACGGGGTCACTGTCACCCTGGTCCCAGCCCGCGAACAGTCCGCCGCCGGGCTCCTTGAAGTCTGGCCCGGCGGAACCGGCCCCGTCCTGCTGCCCCAGGCAGACATCGCCGCTTCCCGGCTGGCGGACGGACTGGCAGCTTCCGGCAGCAACGTCACGGCTGTCACCGCCTACCGGACCGTGGACTTCCCGGCCGCACCGGAGCGCCGCCTGGCCATCGCCGCGGAACCCGGCACCCCACAGCCGCGGCTGGTGTCTGCGGCCACTGCAGCTGCCGGCATGTCTGCGGGCACCATCCACGCCGTTGTGGCGGCCTCACCCAGCGCCGTCCGGCGGCTTGCCGTCCTGTTCCCGCTCCAGGCCTGCCGCCTGATCGCCATCGGGACGTCGACGGCGGACCAGGCTGCGGAGCTCGGCTGGCCCGCCGCGGCAGTGGCTACAGACCCCACACCTGCCGGGCTGGTCGAAGCCCTGACAGGTTCCATTGGACCAGGGCACGAGCCCGGTCTGGCCGCAGCACCGCCCTGACCGGCCCTGGCCACTGCCCCCCAACTTCCAGCACCTGAGACACCGTGAAGGACACAGGACCATGACGTTCCCCAACCACCGCCCCCGCCGCCTGCGCACCACCCCCGCCATGCGGCGGCTGACCGCCGAAACCCGGCTGGCGCCGGCAGAGCTGATCCTGCCAGCCTTCATCCGCGAGGGCCTCACCGAACCCAACCCCATCACGTCCATGCCCGGCGTAGCCCAGCACACCACCGAATCACTCCGACGCGCGGCGGCCCAGGCCGTGGAGCTGGGACTGGGTGGCATTATGCTGTTCGGCATTCCCGAGGTCCGCGACGCCGAGGGAACCGCCTCGCTGGACCCTGACGGCGTCCTCAACAAGGCCATCCGCGACGTCCGCGCCGAAGTCGGCGATGACCTGGTCATCATGAGCGACGTGTGCCTCGACGAATTCACCGACCACGGCCACTGCGGCGTTCTCGACGCCGACGGTTACGTTGACAACGACCGCACCGTGGAGATCTACGCCAGGATGGCCGTAGCCCAGGCCGACGCCGGGGCCCACATGCTCGGTCCCTCCGGCATGATGGACGGCCAGATCGCCGCCATCCGCACTGCCCTTGATGCGGCCGGCCACACCACCACGTCCGTGGTGGCCTACGCCGCCAAATATGCGTCCGCCTTCTACGGCCCGTTCCGCGAAGCCGTCGATTCCCAGCTCAAGGGCGACAGGCGGACCTACCAGATGGACGCCGGCAACCGCACCGAAGCGCTCCGCGAAGTGGAGCTTGACCTCGCCGAAGGCGCCGACATCGTGATGGTTAAACCCGCCATGAGCTACCTGGACATCGTGGCGGACGTCGCGGCCATGAGCCCCGTCCCCGTGGCTGCCTACCAGATCTCCGGCGAGTACGCCATGATCGAAGCGGCCGCCGCCAACGGCTGGATCGACCGGAGGGCAGCCATCACCGAATCCGTCCTTGGCATCCGCCGCGCCGGCGCCAACATGGTGCTCACCTACTGGGCCGCCGAGCTTGCCGGCTGGCTGAAGGAATCCTGATGACTGAGACGCAACACGCCACCGCCGCCGGCCCGGCACCGGCCAGCCCCACTGCACCCGTGGGCGCGAACCGTATCCTCCTGGGCCTGAACACGTTCGGGGACGTTGGCGAGAATCCGGACGGCAGCCCACAACCGCACGCCCAGGCCCTGCGCCAACTGCTGGAACAGGCCGAACTTGCCGACGCCGTCGGTCTTCACTCCTTCGGCGTGGGGGAGCACCACCGGCAGGACTACGCCGTCTCCGCCCCCGAGGTCTTCCTGGCTGCTGCCGCCGCCCGGACGCAGCAGATCCGGCTGGGCTCCGCCGTGACGGTGCTCAGCTCAGATGATCCCATCCGTGTTTTCCAGCGTTTCTCGACGGTGGACGCCATTTCCAACGGCCGCGCTGAAGTGATGCTGGGGCGCGGCTCCTTTGTGGAATCGTTCCCGCTGTTCGGGCTTGACCTTGCCGATTACGAGGTCCTCTTTGAGGAAAAACTGGAGCTGTTCGACAAGGTCAGGGCGCAGAAACCGGTCCACTGGGAAGGCCGCACCCGGCCCGCGCTGCACGGGCTGAGCGTCTACCCGCCGTTGGAGCACCACCTGCTGCCCACCTGGATCGGCGTCGGCGGGACCCCCGAATCCGTGCTCCGCTGCGCCCAGTACGGCTACCCCATCATCTTTGCGATCATCGGCGGCCAGCCCCGGTCCTTCGGCCCGTTGGCGGACCTGTACCGCGAAGCGATGGGCAAGTACGGGCACCCGGCACAGCAGGTTGCCACCCACTCGCCCGGACACGTGGCGGACACCGACGAAGCGGCGAAGGCGGAGTTCTTCCCGCACTGGCTCAAACTCCGGAACAAGCTCGGCGCCGAACGCGGCTGGGGCCCCGCCGGCCGGGGCGAGTTCGAAGCCCTGTGCGCCCCGGAGGGTGCCCTGTACGTCGGGTCACCGGAAACGGTGGCCGGCAAGATCGTCCGGCTCAAGAAGGACCTGGGTGCTGACCGCTTCGACCTGAAGTACAGCAGCGGACCTTTGCCCCACGCCGCGATGCTGCGGTCCATTGAACTGATGGGTACGGCGGTGGCGCCCAGGGTGGCGGAACTGCTGGCCGGCTAACTGAGAGAATAAACCAATGACTTCCAGCAACCTCCGCAACGAGGAACTCTTTGACCGTGCCCGCAAGCTGATGCCCGGCGGGGTCAACTCCCCGGTCCGGGCCTTCGGGTCAGTCGGAGGCACACCGCGCTTTATGGTGTCCGCCAAAGGGCCGTACCTGACGGACGCCGACGGCAAGGAATACGTGGACCTCGTCTGCTCCTGGGGGCCGGCCCTGCTGGGCCACGCCCACCCCGCCGTGCTGGATGCCGTCCACACGGCAGTGGACCGTGGCCTGTCCTTCGGTGCATCCACCCCGGATGAGGCCAACCTCGCCGCCATCGTGCAGGAGCGGGTGCCCGCCGCAGAGCGTGTCCGGATGGTTTCCACCGGCACCGAGGCCACCATGACCGCTGTCCGGCTGGCCCGCGGCTTCACCGGCCGCAACCTGATCATCAAGTTCGCCGGCTGCTACCACGGCCACCTGGACGGGCTCCTTGCCGCCGCCGGCTCCGGCCTGGCCACGCTGGCGCTGCCCGGCTCCGCCGGCGTCACCGCGGCCACCGCCGCTGAAACGCTGGTACTGCCGTACAACGACCTTGCCGCCGTCGAAGCCGCGTTTGCCCTGCATGGGGCCGACATTGCCGCCGTCATCACCGAGGCTGCCCCCGCCAACATGGGTGTGGTCACCCCCGCGGAGGGCTTCAACCTGGGCCTGTCCCGGATCACCCGGGCACACGGCGCGCTGCTGATTGTGGACGAGGTCCTGACCGGCTTCCGCACCGGATACTCGGGCTACTGGGGACTCACCGGCGGCGCCCCGGACGCGGCGGAGCCCTGGACCCCGGACCTGCTCACCTTCGGCAAGGTCATCGGCGGTGGAATGCCGACGGCGGCCCTTGGCGGGCGTGCCGACGTGATGGATTACCTGGCACCCGTGGGCCCGGTGTACCAGGCCGGTACGCTGTCCGGCAATCCCGTGGCCATGGCTGCCGGGGTTGCCACCCTCACCCACGCCACCCGCGACGTGTACTCCTTCATCGACGTCCGGTCCCTGGAACTGTCCTCGGCCGTGTCCAAGGCCCTCGACGCAGCCGGGGTTGACCACTCCATCCAGTTCGCCGGGAACCTGTTCTCGGTGGCGTTCGGCACCTCGGCCAACGGCGTCCACAACTACGCCGACGCCCAGGCCCAGGAAGTCTTCCGGTACGCACCGTTCTTCCACTCCATGCTGGAGTCCGGCGTGTACCTGCCGCCGTCGGTGTTTGAGGCATGGTTCCTGTCAGCCGCGCACGACGACGCTGCCATGAACCGCATCTTCGACGCCCTGCCGGCTGCCGCTGGGGCCGCCGCCGCAGCCCAAGGCTAGTCCCGGCGTCGACCCTTACCCGCGCAAAAAAATCCCCGGTTGCCACCAAGGCAACCGGGGATTTTCCGTTCCAGCGACGGGGCCTAGAGGACGTCCGAAAGGAAGCCTTTGAGCCGGTCCGTCGCGGGGGAGGTGAAGATCTGCTCGGGCGGGCCCGACTCCACCACAACCCCGGCGTCCATGAAGGTCACGGAGTCGGAAACGTTGCGGGAGAAGCCCATCTCGTGGGTCACCACCACCATTGTCATGCCGCCCTTGGCGAGGTCGGTCATCAGCGCCAGGACGCCCTTGACCAGCTCCGGGTCCAGGGCTGAGGTGGCCTCGTCGAAGAACATCACCTCTGGCTTCATGGCCAAAGCGCGGGCGATTGCCACCCGCTGCTGCTGGCCGCCGGACAGGTTGGCTGGCCGTGCATCGGCCTTGTGCTTGAGGCCCACCAGGTCAAGCTGTTCCAGGGCTTCGGCGCGGGCCTGGTCCTTGGACAGCTTGCGGAGCTTCTGCAGCGCCAGCGAAACGTTCTCCACCACTGTTTTGTGCGGGAACAGGTTGAACTGCTGGAACACCATGCCGATGCGCTGCCGGAGCTCGTCCGGATTGTCCTTCAGGACCGAGCGGCCATCCAGAAGGATGTCACCCTGGTCCGGTTCGATGAGGCGGTTCATCACCCGCAGGAGCGTGGACTTGCCGGACCCAGAGGGGCCGATCACCGATGCTGTGGTGCCCTTTTCCACGTGCAGGTCGATGCCACGGAGGACATGGTTGTGCCCGAAGGAGAGGTGCAGGTTCTTGCCGGTCAGGGTGCCGGAAGTAAAGTCCGTCATGCCTGTGCCCCCTTGCCGATAGGTGCTGCCAGCTCGTCCGGTTCACGCTTTTCCGGTTTACCGGTCCGCAGCCTGTTATCGATGTAGTTCACCAGGTGCGTGAGCGGGACGGTCAGGATCAGGTACATCACGCCGGCCGCCACAAGCGGCGACAGGTTGCCCGTGTTGGCCATGGCGTCGTTGCCGATCCGGAAGATTTCCCGGTCGGACGCCGCGAGGCCCAGCATAAACACCAGCGACGAATCCTTCAGCAGTGAGATGAATTGGTTCACCAGCGCCGGCAGGACCCGGCGGATGCCCTGCGGCACCACCACCAGGCGCATGGACCGGCCGTAGCTGAACCCGAGTGCACGGGAAGCCTCCAGCTGCCCCTTTTCCACGCTCTGGATGCCGGAGCGGAAAATTTCGCCGATGTAGGCCGCCGCAATCAGCGTCAGCGCCAGGATACCCAGCGGATACGGGTTGCGGGTGCCGGTGATTTCCCGGGCGATGGGACTCAGGCCGATACCGATCACCAGGATCACCAGGATGGCCGGCAGGCCGCGGAACAGGTCGGTGTAGATGCGCGCCGCCCAGCGGGCGCCGGCGTTGCGCGAAATTCCCATCAGCGCCAGCAGCAGGCCCAGAAGGCATCCGAGGATGCCGGACGCTACGGCCAGAATCAGGGTGTTGGGCAGGCCCACCATCAACAGGGAGGGAATGACCTTGGCCATTTCCTCCCAGTTGAAGAAGGTGTCAGCGAGCTGGTCCAGGAGATCCATGAACGTTGCCGCTCAATCAGCTCTGCGGAACCGTGGCGGCCTTGCTGCCCGGCTTCCAGTCGGTGGGGGTTTCGCGGTCCGGGTACCACTCCTTGGTCAGCTTGGACCAGGTACCGTCGGCGATGACCGCGTCAAGGCCTGAGTTCAGGGCGTCGATGAGCGGCTGGTTATCCTTGGCCACTGCGTAAGCCGTGAAGTTCTGCGTGTTGACCACGGACTCGGCGATGACGGTGCCGTCGCCTTCCTTGACCTGGCCGGTGGCCTGCTGGGAAGGAGCCACCCAGGCATCAACCTGGCCGTTGCGCACGTTGGCGTAGACGGTGGCGTAATCCGGGAAGCGGACCGGTTCCAGCTTCAGGGTGTTGGTGACGTAGTCATCCTGCACTGTGCCCTGGACAACGCCGATGCGCACGTCGTCCTTGAGGTCGGCGAAGCCCTTGATGTCGCCGTCGGTCTTGGCGACCACTGCCATGAAGCCGAAGTCGTAGCCGTTGGTGAAGCCGACGTTCTGGCGACGGGCATCAGTGGTGGAGATCGAGGAGGACCCGACGTCGAACTGCTTGGTGGACACCTGGGAAAGCAGCGCCGAGAAATCGGTGGCAACAAACTCAACCTCAAGGCCCAGCTTGCCGGCAACGGCACGCAGGAGTTCGTTGTCGTAACCCGTGAACTTGCCCGACGGATCGATGAAGATGTTGGGCGGTGCGTCCGAAAGGGTACCCACCTCAAGCTTGCCCTCGGTGTTGAGCCCCAGCTTGGTTTTGTCGATCTTGTCGATCGGGGTGACCTCGGCGGTGGTGTATTTATCCAGCGTCTGCTGGTCGCTGCCGGCGAGGGCGTCCGTGGGGGTTCCGCTCGGCGTGGAGGCTCCCGAGCCGCACGCGGCCAGGGAAACAGCCAGGGCCAGGGCAACAGGAGCAGCGGTGAACCACTTCATTGCTTTGATTCTCATTGGGGATGTCACTTTCATTGAGTCATAAATCAACCGGCCGCGAGGCTGCGCTGGTGGCGCCTGGCATCCGCCCATGCTGATGTGGGCATGAAAGGCAGGGGTGGCCGCAAAACTTTATTGTCTCACCCCCGCCGAACCGACCCGTGAGGTGAATAATAGACGAACGACGGCGGCGAGTCCCGAACGATATTCAGCTTGCAACGGATAACAGTGGCAGGCAGTCCGACGGGATGTGGCCGGACCGAATGACCTGCGGATGATTGTGGCGGTTTTATGAAGCAGGGTTACTGTGACTTGCCTCGCAGCCCCGCGGGTGTCCAGCGGCGGTCAGAACCCGCC
>NZ_LFQH01000048.1:0-39603 GCF_001238605.1 Arthrobacter sp. ZBG10
GGCGGCCCCTGCCCCTTTTTTTGCAAATCGCGGCACGGGAATCCCGGCCTCCTTTGTGGCACTACCGGCTCTTCGGCAACGTCTGCGCCGGTCAGCTCCACGAGGGCCCAGGCTGCCCCCCCACAGTCACAATTGGTTTTTAGACTTCCATAATATGGAAATGCATTTTCCCCTTGTGGAAAGTATGTGATCGGGGTTACTTTTGGGCAAGGCCACGCTCCCGCCGGCCGTTCCCGATTTGATAGGCAAAGGTCAATGAAGATCCCCAACCCTGAGGCACTGAAGGCGAGTTCGGTGCCCGCGAAGAAGAAGCGGCTGTATAAGTCGCTTTTCTTCCAGATCCTGATCGCCGTCGTGGCAGGTGTCCTCATCGGACATTTCTGGCCGGACCTTGGCTCCCAGCTGAGGCCCCTCGGAGATGGCTTCATCAAGTTGATCAAGATGATCATCGCGCCGCTGATCTTCCTGGTGATCGTTACCGGAATTTCAGCCGTAGGCGACGTCAAGGCGGTAGGACGGGTGGGCGTCAAGGCCCTTGTCTACTTCACAGCAGCAACTCTTTTTGCACTGGTCTTCGGGCTGATCGTTGGCAATATCGTGCAGCCCGGCGCCGGCCTGAACATCGATCCATCAACACTGTCGCAGGCGGACCTGGACGCCAAGACGGGCTCGGCGGAATCCAAGGACGCCGCTTCCTTCATCCTGGATGTCATTCCGGCCAGCGTCATCGGCGCCTTTGCCAGCAACAGCCTCCTGCAGGTGCTGTTTTTCTCCGTGTTCTTTGGCGCAGCCATCGTGGTGATTGGCCGCCAGCGGTGCATGCCCGTGATCAGCCTGATGGAAACGGTCCTGGAACTCATCTTCAAGATCATGTCCTGGATCATGAAGGTGGCACCCATCGGCGCATTCGGCGCCATGGCCTTTATCATCGGCCAGTACGGCCTGGGCACGCTCAGCACGTACGCCAAGCTGATTGCTGCCTGCTACGGCGCGGCCATCATCTTCATTGGCCTGCTTTTCCTGGTGGCGTGGAGCTTTGCCCGCGTCCCGCTGTGGCACTTCCTCAAATACACGCGGGAGGAATTCCTCCTGGCTCTGGGCACAGCATCCACCGAGGCGGTGATGCCGCGGATCATGACCAAGCTGACCAACGCCGGCTGCTCCCGAGCCACCACAGGCCTGGTGGTCCCCACGGGCTACTCCTTCAACCTCGACGGCGCCGCCATCTACCTGTCCATCTCCCTGCTGTTCCTGGCGCAGGCCTTCGGCCACAACCTGGACCTTGGCCAGCAACTGGCTGCCCTCGGCGTCCTCCTGCTGACCTCCAAGGGAATGGCCGGGGTTCCCGGTTCCTCCTTCCTGGCCCTGTCCGCCACCGCGGCAGCACTCGGCATCTTCCCGGTGGCCGGCGTTGCCCTGCTCCTGGGCGCGGACCGGCTGATGGACTCCATGCGGGTGGTGGTCAACCTCCTGGGCAACTGCGTGGCCACGTTCATCGTCTCCAAGTGGGAAGGCCAGTTTGACCGCAGCGTAATGCTGCGCGCCTTCAAGGGCGAGATCACCAACCACGATTCCGCCATCATGCTGGGCAAGGAGGAGGACTTCGAGGGCCAGGAACTCCAGCGGCTCAGCGAAGGGCAGGATCCCTCGCCTAAGTTCCGCGGCGGCCCGCACCCGGGTGAGATCCCGCAGTTCCAGATGAGCAAGGCTGCCCGCTCGGACGCACGCACCCCCGAGTAGGACAGCGGACCACTGGGTCGGCCTTTGTTGAGCGGCCGACGGCGGGCGGGGCCTTCGCGGCCCTGCCCGCCTTTCGTTTGTGCCGGCTGCGTCCCGGCTGTGCCGGCTGCCCGCGTTTCGTTTGTGCTGGCTGCGCCCCGGCTGTGCCGGCTGCCCGCCTTTCGTTTGTGCTGGCTGCGCCCCGTCACGTAGTGCCTTTCCACGGCACCCGCCGCCCGGTCCGCGCCCGGGACTGCCCCTTGTGGAATAATCCGAGGTAGTGGTCCTTACCGGACCGCTCCACAAACGAGGGACCGACTTGGCTACATCCGGGAGCAGTGCACAGGCGGCGAGCGCCCACATTAACAACTCGCAGGTCCCCAAGCATGAGCAGTTGCGGCTGATCATCCTCAAACTGGCCAAGGACGAACTGGAGCCCGGGGCCCGCCTGCCCAGCGAGCGGACCCTGATGGATTCCTACGGGGTCAGCCGGATCACGGTCCGCGCGGCCATCGGCAGGCTGGTGCATGAAGGCCATCTGGTCCGGGTGCCGGCCAAGGGCACGTTCGTGGCGGACTCGCCGGTCCAGTCCACCCTCCACCTGGCCTCATTCACGCAGGAAATGGAAGCCATGGGGCACATTCCCAGCACGGTGGTGCTGGTGGCCGAGAGCGCACCCGTACCTGCTGATACGGCAGAGGAACTCAGCCTGGCCACTGGATCCGCCGCCTTCCACCTGCGCCGCCTCCGCCTGGCCGATGGCCGCCCGGTCAGCGTGGACGATGCCTGGTACAACCCCGAACACGCTCCCGGGCTGCTGGACATCGACCTGACAGGCTCGGTCTACAAGGCACTCGCTGCGCAGTTCGGCCACCAGATCGACAGGGCCCGGCAAAGCGTCAGGGCCGAGGGCGCACCGCCGGACATCTCCGCCCTCCTGGGCACCGGCACCGGCGCTCCCGTTCTGGCTTTCGACAGGGTTTCGTGGTCCGGGCCCCTGGCCATCGAGCACTCCCGCTCCTGGTACCGTTCCGACCGCTACTCCCTGAACATGGAAGTCCGGCTTTAGGCAGCGCCGGGGCAGGTTGCGTCGCAACCCGCCCCGGCACGCCGATCAGCCGGCCAGCCAATCAGTCAATCAGCCGATCAGCCAGTCAGCCGATCAGCCGAGGGTAAACAGCGCTTCCCCCGAAGCTACTGCGCCGCCCGCCACGAGAGTCGCGGTGTCCGGCTTGGTGTCCAGCACCACAACGGGACTCACCAACGAGTAGCCGGCGGCCAGGGCTGCGGTGGGATCCACGCGCATCACGGCGGCACCGGCCGCAACGGTATCGCCCTGGGCAATATGCAGCGTGAAGCCGTCGCCCTTGAGCTTGACGGTGTCGATCCCCACGTGGGTCAGGACGCCCTGCCCTGACTCCGCCACCACCACAAAGGCGTGCGGCAGGAGCTTGACCACTTTTCCCGCAACCGGGGATACGACGTCGAACGCTGCTCCTGCAGGCGGCTCGACGGCGGCGCCGGAACCCACCATCTGGCCGGCGAATACCGGGTCCGGCACCTCGGTGAGGGGGACGACGGCGCCGCTGATGGGAGCGAGGACGGTGAGGGTGCCTGCCACTAGAGCAGGTCCTCGATGTCTTCTGCGAGGTTGTCCGCCTCGGGGCCCACGATGACCTGCACCGCGGTGCCGGCGGTCAGCACGCCATGGGCGCCGGCAGCCTTCAACGATGCCTCGCTGACCAGCGACACATCCTTGACCTCGGTCCGCAGCCGGGTGATGCAGGCCTCCACCTCAAGGATGTTGGCGGCGCCGCCCAGGCCTTCAATGATTTTCTCTGCTTTGGACATGGCTGCCCTTTCTGACGGTGCCCGTTGGAGCACGTTCTCAACACCGGACCGGCGGCCCTGATGCGACCAATTATGGCGCCCCGTCCGCTGGTGAGCCTCCTCGCCGACGGACTTCAGGGCCTCCTTGACAGGGTCCCGTGGGATGAATCACACTGAACTGGTCATAACCAGACAGTACCGGCTGGAACCGTCTCTCCACAAGCCCCCACCCGAACCCGCAGAGGTGCCACCATGTCAACATCCGAGACCACCGCCCAGGCTCCAGAGAAGAAGCCGAACCGGGCCTTCGCCGTCCTCCAGCGCCTGGGACGCTGCCTGATGCTTCCCATCGCGGTCCTGCCTGCCGCCGGGCTCCTGCTGCGCATCGGACAACCCGACCTGCTCGGCGCCATCCCAGGGTTCGAGGGCGGCGCCGCCGTTATCTCCTCCGCGGGCAACGCCGTCTTCACCTGGCTCCCGCTGATTTTCGCCGTTGGCATCGCCATCGGCTGGGCCAAGAAGTCAGACGGTTCCACCGCCCTGGCCGCCGTTGTGGGCTACATGGTGATCGACGGCGTCTTCAAGGCGATGTCCCCGCTGGTCCTGGCCGGCCAGGTGGACGCCGGCGGCAAACCTTCCATGATCAACTACGGCGTCCTGGCCGGCATCGTGGTGGGCCTGCTGTCCGCCATGCTGTGGCAGCGGTTCTACCGGACCAAACTGCCGGACTTCCTGGGCTTCTTCAGCGGCCGCCGGCTGGTTCCCATCCTGACGTCCATCACCAGCCTGGTGGTCGGCGTCGCGCTGGCTTTGGTGTACCCCATCTTCAACTCGGGGCTCTCCGCGGCAGGCGAAGCCGTTGCCGGAAACCCTGAACTCGGCGGCGGGATCTATGGCTTCGCCAACCGCATGCTGCTGCCGGCCGGCCTGCACCATATCCTCAACTCGGGACTCTGGTTCCTGATCGGCGACTACACGGACGCCTCCGGCCAGCTGGTCCGCGGCGACCTGAACCGCTTCTTTGCAGGCGACCCCACGGCGGGAGTCTTTATGACCGGGTTCTTCCCCATCATGATGTTCGGCCTGCCCGCCGCCGCACTTGCCATCTGGCGCCACGCCAAGCCTTCCCAGAAGAAGATCGTCGGCGGCATCATGCTTTCCACGGCCCTCACCGCATTCTTCACCGGCATCACCGAACCGCTCGAATACTCCTTTATGTTTGTCGCCTTCCCCCTCTACATCGTGCACGCTGTCCTCACCGGCACATCCATGGCGCTGGTGAATGCCCTGGACATCCATCACGGGTTTACGTTCTCCGCCGGGCTCATCGACTTTGTCCTCAACTTCGGCAAGTCCGAGAACGGCTGGCTGCTGATCCCCATCGGCCTGGGTTACGCAGTGATTTACTACTTCCTCTTCTCGTTCGTCATCAAGCGCTGGAACCTGCGCACCCCCGGCCGGGAAGATGACGAGGTCTCCGTGGAGACCGAAGCCGCCAAGTAACGCCCCATCCTTATCCACTCCACACGAAAGCAGCTTTCCCGCATGGAAATCGTCATCCTCCCTTCCCCCGCCGAGGTGGCCCGCAAGGCCGCCGATGCCATCGAACAGTACGTCCGGCGCGGCCCGGCCGTCCTGGGCCTCGCCACCGGGTCCACCCCGCTGGGCACGTACCAGGAGCTCATTGAGCGGCACCGGAACAGCGGCCTCGGCTTTGGCCAGGCCCAGGCGTTCCTCCTGGACGAATACGTTGGCCTGCCTGCTGCGCATCCGCAGTCCTATCATTCGGTCATCCGGGACGAGTTCACTGACAGTGTGGACTTCGCCGCCGGCGCCGTGCACGGACTGGACGGCATGGCGCAGGATCCGCAAGCCGAGGCTGCGCAGTACGAGGAACGCATCGCCGCTGCCGGCGGGGTGGACATCCAGATCCTGGGCATCGGAACGGACGGGCACGTTGGCTTTAACGAGCCCATGTCCTCCCTGGCGTCCCGGACCAGGATCAAGACCCTGACCCGGCAGACCCGGAAGGACAACGCCAGGTTCTTCGACCGGGAGCAGGACGTTCCGGACCATGTCCTGACGCAGGGGCTGGGCACCATCGGGCAGGCGCGGCACCTGCTTCTGCTCGCCATGGGTGCGGCCAAGGCGGACGCGATCGCCGCTGCTGTGGAGGGGCCGCTGGCCGCCATTTGCCCGGCGTCCGTCCTGCAACTGCACCCGCACGTCACCGTGCTGGTGGATGAGGCCGCGGCGTCGAAGCTCACGCACCAGGACTATTACCGGGACACGTTCAGCCGCAAGCCGGCCTGGCAGGGACTCTGAGCATGCCAGCCGTTCCTCCAGCCCGGACGCCTGCGCTGGAACTCGCCGTCGAGGGCCTGGCCGGGGTTCGCCTGGCCGCAGCCGTGGGCGCGGCCCGTGTGGAGCTGTGCGCTGCGCTGGCGGAGACCGAGGGGGTCACGCCCAGCATTGGCGCCGTGGCCCAGGCGTGCGCAGCGGGGGTCCCGGTCCACGTCCTGGTGCGGCCGCGGACGGGCAACTTCACGTACTCGCCGGACGAGCTGGAGGTTGTTGAGCGCGACGTCGTCGCCGCTTTAGCCGCTGGCGCCGCCGGTGTGGTGGTGGGAATCCTCGCGGCCGACGGCGGACCGGACGTAGGTGCCATCCGCCGGATTGTGGAGCTGGTGCGGGAGCGGGACCCGGCTGCGGAGATCACGTTCCACCGGGCGTTCGACGCCGCCTTGGCAGGCGGCGCCGATCCGGCGGAATCCCTGGCCAGGCTCGAGCAGGCAGGCGTCAACCGGGTGTTGACCAGCGGCGGCGGTGCAGACTGCGCCGCGGGCCTGCCCATGCTGGCCCGACTAGTGGAACTCGGACGGACGCACGCCCCTTCTGTCCAGATCATGGCAGGGGGCGGTGTGGGCCTTGGGTTGATCCCCGCCCTCCTCCATAGTGGTGTGCATGCCGTTCACACCTCGGCCCGGCCACGGACAACCTCCGGCCCGGGCCGCACCAGCCAGCCCGACCCGCAACTCGCAGCCGGCATTTCAGCGGCTTTGACCACAGGAGCACTTCCCGCATGAACACTTCAGGCGCCACAGCAACCAGTGGCAATGGGCTGGTCCTTCGCGGCCGCATCGTCTCCGCGGACCTGGACGTGGCTGACGGGATCATCGCAGTGGCGGGCGGCGTGATCACCTTCGCAGGGCCGGCGTCGGGCTTTCCCGGCGAAAGCGGGCCCGCCCGGCCTGACCGCATCCTGCTGCCGGGCCTGGTGGACCTGCACTGCCACGGCGCACTGGGGGCGGACTTTGCTGACGGTTCGGCGGAAGGCGCCACGGCCGCTGCCCGGTACTTGCACAGCAGGGGCACCACCACGCTCCTGGCCAGTGTGGTGACGGGACCACCGGCGCAGACGCTCCGGAACCTTGAAGTACTGCGGCAACTGGCGGCTGACGGGCTGATTGCCGGGTCGCATCTGGAGGGACCGTTCCTCTCGTCCGGGCAGTGCGGCGCTCATGATCCGGCGTTGCTGCTGGAACCGGACCTGGACCTGCTGGCCGCCATGATGACGGCGGCCGGACCCACGCTGGCGTCCATGACCCTCGCTGCTGAGCTTCCCGGCATGGCGGGCGTGGTGGAGTTGCTGACGCGGCACGGGGTGATCCCTTCGCTGGGCCACACGGCGGCGGACAATACCGTGGCGGCGGAGTTCCTGAAACAGGCTGCTGCCGGGCTGGCTGAGTTCGCCGGGCTCGCTGGGGCTGCCGCGTCCATGGGCGGCGCCGGGGTACTCGGATCGGCCGGGTCTGCTGAGCTGTTCGGGTTGGGTGACCCTGCCGGTTCCGCTCCGCCGTCAGGCCGGTTGCGGCCCACCGTGACGCACCTGTTCAACGCCATGCCCAGCCTGCATCACCGGTCCCCCGGACCTGTCTCGGCCAGTTTGGGCGCCGCACGCGCAGGTGAAGCCGTGGTGGAACTCATTGCGGACGGGGTCCACCTGGCGCCCGAAACTGTGAAACTGGTTTTCGACCTGGTGGGAGCCCGCAACATTGCCCTGGTCACCGATTCGATGGCGGCCACCGGGCTGCAGGACGGCCAGTACAAACTGGGGCCGCTGGCTGTAACCGTGCAGCAAGGCGTGGCGCGAGTGGACACTACCGGCGCCATCGCCGGTGGCACGTCCACCTTGCTGGACGTGGTCCGGTCGACAGTTGCCGCGGGCATCCCGCTGCAGGACGCGGTCACCGCCGCGACAGTTGTTCCGGCTGATGTTCTGGGGGTCTCGGCACACGTGGGCGGGCTGCGTCCCGCGATGGCTGCCGATGTCCTGGTGGTCGACCCGGATCTTACGCTGGCGGGTGTGCTGCGGCGCGGTAAATGGGTCACTCAGCTGCAGTGATGCGATCAGGGTCCAGCCACGTGCGGGCGTCTGTCTGGCGGTGCCGGTTACCGATTTCGCCCAGCCGCAAGCATCGCAGCCTAAAATGTCAGACCCCCGATGGATGATATTGGTATGGGAAACAGCACCCGGCAGGCAGCAGCAATGGAAGCGGTTCACGCCTCCATTAGCGTCCTGGCTGAGCTGTTCCGCTCCGATCCGGGCACTTCGGGCCTTGCCCTGGAAGCCTCCGCTGCTGGCAGTTGGGCTGCGGACGGTGTCAGCGCGGGCGATTTGAACGCGGCCGGTTTGAGCGCGGCTCATCCCGATGCTTCGAAGAACAGCGCTGTCGACGCTGGGACCGATCTGCTCCAGCGCGCCTACGATGTCCGCCTCGACCGGCTTGCGGAAGTTTCCAGGTTGGAGGCAATGCTCGCGGCGATCAAAGCCCGTGACGCCGCCGAGTGCGCCGAACTCCAATTGGCCATGACCCCTCCTGACGCTTCAGCCCAGACCCGGACCTTCCGGGGGATGTCCGTGGTGGAGGAAGTGGCAGGGGTCCTCACCGTGAGCGCGGCTGCGGCCGGAGCGTTGATCGCTTCAGCACGCCAGCTGTGCACGCTGCCGCTGGCTATGGCCGAACTCGCTTCGGGACGGATGTCGTGGCAGCACGCCCGCATCATTGCGGACGAGACCGACGGACTCGACGCCGAGGCCGCAGCAGAGCTGACCTCCCATTTCCTGGACCCTGACGATACCGATCCGGCCAGGGGCTGCCCCGCCGGAGAGCTGGTCCCGGGCAGGTTCCGGCAGAAAGTCCGGAGATGGCGCGAACGGCACCACCCGGAATCACTGGAAACCCGCCACGCCAAGGGATTCGCGGACCGCCGCATCGAATTTTCGCCTGACCGGGACGGCATGGCCTGGGTCTCCGGATTCCTTCCCGCTACGGCCGCGTCGGCCATCTGCAACCGGACCACCTCGCTCGCCAGGGGAACCCAGGGGCCGAACGAACAGCGGACCCTTACCCAGCTCAAGGCCGACATCTTCGCGGCCGCGCTTTTGGGCAATGGAGCCAGCAAGGCCTCCCAAGCCGGGGACTTTGAGGAAAGCGCTGGCGGTTTCAGGGAACAGGAGGTTCGCGGCGCTGTCAACGACGTCCAAGGGCTCCCTGGCGATCACGTCAACGACGTCATTCCTGACGGCACCGCCGGTTTCCGGGACCTGAGTGAAGTTCCCGTGCCTGCGGCGCAGGTGCTGGTCACCGTGCCGGTGTTCTCTTTGCTGGGCGTCGGCGATGAACCCGCAATACTGGATGGCTATGGGCCGATCCCGGCGTCGATGGCACGGAAGTTGGTGGCGGAGGGCGCCAGCTCGTTTTATCGCGTACTGATCGACCCCCGCAACGGCGCACCGCTGGAGATTGGAAGGAAAAGCTACCGCCTCACGGAAGCCATGAAGCGGTGGCTGCGCTTACGGGATGGAAAATGCCCGTTTCCAGGGTGCAGCAACCCATCCCTGGACAACGAGGCCGATCATCTCCTGTCCTGGCACAACGGAGGGACCACCGGCATCAGCAACCTGGGCCAGCCCTGCCGCAAACACCACCGGCTGAAACACAACAGCGCCTGGCGGCCCACTGCGGCCACCAAAGATGAGCCGCCCGGCTGGATTTCCCCCTCGGGCAGGCAGTACAAGAGTGAGCAGCAGGACTGGGAGCCTCCCGAATGGCCACCCGGGCTGCTGCCCGGCGATCGAAGCCCCTTCGAAGAAGCGCTGGTACTGCACCTATCCGGCTGATGGGCCGGCGGCCCGGTCAAACGTAGACCCACGACCCACACCTCAGTCCCCCGCCCCCAGGACCCAGTACCCACGACCCAGCGACCCAGCGACCCAGGCTTAGTCGGCGCCCGGCAGGCAAACTTCCACAAGCCCGTCGGTGATCCGGGAGCTGAACAGCGGCTGGCGTGCAGTTGCAGGCCCGGACAGGACCTCCCCCGTCCGCAGCGCGAAAGTGCTCTTGTGCCAAGGACACACCACACAAGGCTGGTTGTCCCCGGCGGTGCCGCCCGGAATTTCGGCAGCGGCCTTCAGTTTGCCTTCATGCAGCGGACCGGACAAGTGGCTGCACACATCGGACAGCACGTTGATGCGGTTCCCCTCGCGGTGCACCAGCAAGGGGATCCCAGCCACATCGCGTTTGGTAAGTTTGCCATCCGGCAGGTCCGCCAGTGGTGCCAGCTTGTGCCAGCCCTGCGGGAACCGGTGCGGGATTTCCTCGCTGTGGTTCACGCCGGCAGCTTGCCGGTACGTAAGGTGACCGCCCAGGAAGCCGCCTGCGCTTATGGTGCCGAGCCCGAGATAGGCCAGCGCTTTGCCGCTGCCCTGCCGCCCGCGGGCACGCTGGACCAAGGACGCGGCGTAAATCGTCGTTGCGGCAATATTGGCTGCGGCATGGACCAGTCCCACCCGCTGCTGCTGGGGATGCAGTTCGGACCAGTCGGTAAAACCGGCCACCGCTGCCGGCACTGCGCTCAGCGCTCCGACGCCGACCAGGACTGCCGACGCCCGTTCATTTCCCGGCAGGGCGTCCAGGACGGCCGCCGAGATCCAGGCACCCATGGGCACCTGCACCGCCAGCGGGTGCACGGGGTGCCCCACAGGAACGCCATGCAGGACGTCGCGGGCCCAGCGGGGCCGGATAACGGTCTTCACCACTTTCCTGACCTTCTTGGACACCGGGTCCAGCCAGGCAGCGTCCTCAAGGCGGGCGACAAGTTCCAGTGCAGGCAGCGGCATCATACCCGCCCCGTACCCCGTTTTGCGGCCGACAGACGGGATCCGCAGGAAACTTTGGCACCGGTAAAATTCTTCGGCACCAGCGGGAACTTTGGGCCCTGCGCAGTTCCATGGCCAAGGACACCTAGCGCAGTGGCGATCCAACGACGTTGAAGCGGAATCCGCCCATCTCCCCGGAAAGCAGCGGCCTGGCTTCTGCAATCGCGGCCTGGACACTGTCCAACTGCAGTGATGCCTGGTGCGCTTCAGCAGATTCCCAGAGTTCGCTGACGAACACGGTGTCCGGCACATCGGGGTTGACGCCCACCTCGTACTGCAGGCAGCCGGCCACCGAAAGGCCAGCGGACGGACGGGTAAGGATGGCAACCAGGGCGTCCTGATGGCCTGGCTTGGTTCCGAGCGTTCCCACGTTTGCAAAGGTCATGGGAACAGTCTGCCGCACGGCAGCGACAGGAAGGCCCAGCCCCGATCAGCAGCGCCGCGCCTAGGCTTGCTCGAACCAGCCCCGGGCCGGGTTGCTGACGGCAGGGACCGAGCGGCGAAGCTCCGGCTGGGCCGCCCAGCCCACACCGTTCGCCAGGACCCGCTGGATCTGCGGGTGGTGGTAGACCGGGTATTCCTGGTCGCCGGGGCTGAAATAGAAAATCCGCCCCTTGCCGCGCGTGAACGTAACGCCGGAGCGGAACACCTCGCCGCCGGCGAACGAGCTGATGAAGATCAGGTCGTCGGGGTCAGGGATATCAAACAGCTCGCCGTACATCTCCTGCTCCGGGATAACGATAGGGCTGTCCACGCCCTCTGCAATGGGGTGCGACGGTTTGACGGTCCACACCAGTTCACGCTCGCCGTCATTCCGCCAGGCCAGGGAGCAACTGGTGCCCAGCAGCTTGGTGAATATCTTGGCGAAGTGCCCCGAATGGAGCACAATAAGCCCCATTCCGCCCAGGACGTGCCGGTGGACGCGTTCGACGACGGCCTCGCTCACCTGGCCGTGCGCCACGTGGCCCCACCAGAGCAGCACATCCGTCTCGGCGAGGGTTTCTTCATCGAGGCCATGTTCGTCGTCGGTAGCGAGGACCGCCGTGGAGATTTCCGACTCCGGGTAGAAGGAGCGGAGCCCCGCTGCGATGGCACCGTGGATGCCGTCAGGGTAGATTTCCCCAATGTGGGCGGGCTCGTTGCGGGCCTCGTGGACGCCTTCGTTCCAGACGCGGATTCTCAGCTTGTCGTTCATCAGAGACGAACCTCCTTTTGCTCCTGCGCCGATTGGTAGCAGGCGTCGATGATGTGGGCGCGGGAGAGGGCCAGGGATCCGTCGTGCCGTCCCCAAACTTCCGCCCCGCCGCGGACTGCGGCCACAAAGTCCTCCACCACCGCCTGGTGTGCCCGGCCCGGCACGGCGGGCGGTACGTAGTCGGCATTTTCGCCGTCCTTGTCCGTGAAAACCTTCAGCTCACCCACGGCAGCCATTGGTGCGCCCTGAACCTTGAGCTCAGCGCCGCCGTCGGTTCCGTAGACCGTGAAATCCAGCAGGTCCTCCACTTCCCGGTAACTGGCCCAGCCGGCTTCGAGCAGCAGCGTCGCACCGCCCTCCAGGCGGAGGAACGCCGAGGCGAAGTCCTCCACCTCAAAAGGATGGCTGGCTGCCATGGCGGAGTAACGGTTGTTCCCGCCCCGCCCCCGTGGCCCAAGCTCGGAATGGGTTGTGGCGGACACCGCCACCACTTTGGGTTCGCCCAGAAGGTGCAGGGCATAGTCGAGGGCATGGACTCCGATGTCGGCAAGCGGCCCGCCTCCTGCAAGCTCAGGGTTGGTGAACCAGCTTCCCATCATCGGGATGCCGGCCCGGCGCAGCCATGATGCCTTGGCGTAGTACGGGCGGCCCACACCGCCGTCGTCGATTATTTGCTTCAGCGCCTGGATATCGCCGCGGCGCCTGTGGTTGAAGGCGACGTCCAGGACCCGCCCGGCCTTGCGGGCAGCGTCCACCATGGCCCGGCCTTCGACGGCGTTACGGGCCAACGGCTTTTCGCTCAACACATGCAGGCCCTGCTCAAGGGCCGCGATGGAGATGGGGGCGTGCAGGAAGGTGGGTACCGCAACACTGATCGCGTCCAGGCCGCCATGCTGGAGCATCTCCTCCCAGCCGTCGAATGCGCTGGGGATCGAGTATTCAGCCTGCAGCGAGTCACGGAGGTCCTTCTCCATCCCTGCCAGCGACACTATGCGGACGCCGTCCATCCGGCTGTAAGCAGCCAGGTGCTGCTGCCCGGCCCAACCGATGCCAACAACACCCACCCTCAGTTCTCCACCATGCTCCTTCGGGTCAGGCGCCTGCTGTCCGGCAGGCCGCTGTCCGGGCTGCTGACTGGTGGGGTGCTGTCCGGGCTGACTGGTGGGCTGCTGTCCGGTGGGTTGCTGTCCGGTGGGCTGTTGGTTGCTCACACTTGGTTCCTCTTCTATCGGGTCGCGCTGTATTCGGGTCGCGGGAAATTTGGGACGGTCCCAGAGGGTTGGAATCGATTCCAAAGATCTTCCAAAATATCGACTCCAACCCGTGGAATCGATTCCAAACAAGTCTGGCAGCGGACTCGTGGGACTGTCAACCCCCTTAGCCCTTCGTCGAATCCCGCACCACAAGCTCATGGGGAAGGAACACCCGGCCACGGCGGTGCGCGCCGGGCACGGTCATCCGCTCCAGGAGTTCCGCGAAAGCCACCCGGCCCATCTCGTAAGCAGGCTGCCGCACGGTTGTCAGTTCCGGGACACACATCTCCGCCTGGGCCGAGTCATCAAAACCCGCAACGGCGATGTCGTGCGGCACCCGGAGCCCGGCGTCCGTAAGTTCACGGACGCAGCCGGCCGCCGCAATGTCGGTGCCGCAAAACACCGCATCCGGAAGATCCCCAGCCGCCAGCAGCTCCCTGGCCAGCCTGCGGCCGGCGTGGAAGCCAAAACCGCCTTCACCTGACAGCACCCGCCCTGACGGCAGGCCGGCGTCGGCAACGGCCTGCCGGAATCCGGCCTCGCGCAGCCGGCCTGAACGGGCACTCCGGTGCGCGATCATGGCCAGCCTTCGCCCGCCGGTGTCGATCAGGTGGCGCGTTATGTCATATGCGGCCTGGCGGTCGTCAATGGAAACGCCGAACGCCGCGTCGGCGTCGACGATTTCGCAGACCTGGACAACACTCAACTGCCCGGCCACCGCGTCAACATCCTCGTCCGGCATGGTGGGCGAAAACAAAACCATCCCATCCACGGACCCGTTCCGGAGCATGTCCACCAATTGCTGCTCCCGCTCCAGGTCGCCGGCAGTCGCAGCGATCAGGCTGACGTAGCCCGAGTCAGCCGCCGCATCCCCCACCCCGCGGAAGACTTCACTGACCACCAGGGACTCCAGGTTCTTGGCCAGCGCCAAAACACGCATGGTCCGGTCCCTGCGGAGGTCGCGGGCTGAGGCAAGCGGCCGGTAGCTGAGCCGGCGGATTGCCTCATTGACCTTTTCCCTGCTTGCCGCACTGACAGCCGGACTCCCATTCAGGACCCGGGACACCGTGCCAACGGACACACCCGCCGTTTTGGCGACGTCCTGGACTGTCGCTCGAGCCATTCGGTTTGTCCTTCCGCGACCAGTAACGATGGTCCTTGCCGCCACGTCCCGCCCTGCCTTACGGCGTTCCTCAGCATAGCCGCCGCGGGAAAGCCTACAATCCGGGACCTGCAGCCGGCGGTGGGCATCACCGCAAACACCACAAATCACAGCCGCAGGCCTTCCCACCGAAGACAGCGGCCGGCGGTGCGCCCGGAGCGGCCAGGGCACCCCCGGAGAGGCCCGGCAGCCAGCGCCGCCACTGATTCAAACGTCAACTTTTGGTTGACAAAAGCGGACGACGCCGGACATCCTTGAGTATGCGCAACCTACTCGTATCCTTGCTCGTAGCAGTCGCGGTGGCCGTTGCCGTAGGGCTCCTGACGGGGGCGGGATGGCCGGGTTTCCTGATGGGGGCAGTCTGGGCGCTATCGCTCTGGGTCATGCTGTTTTTCGGCTCGTACACCACACCGCGCCGGGGCTACGTCCAACCGGCCGTATATGCTGCCGCCGCCGCGGCTGCCGTGGCCCTGGGCTTCGTATTCTTCAGGACGGGCGACGGAAATGCTGCGTGGTGGGCTCCTGCCTTCATCATGGCCGGCGCCGTCTTCCCGGCAGCATGGACAGCCGCCAAAGCAGGACGGTCAGGGAGCCATGGACGCGACGGATGACCCCTCCGGTCTGGCCGCCGTGGCAGCTGCACGGGACCAACTGGATATTGCCCGGCGGGATCTGCGGGAAGCCGTGGACACTGCCCGTCGGGACTATACGTGGGCAGAGATCGGCGGCGTGCTCGGCATGAGCCGGCAGGCGGCATTTAAGCGGTTCGGTTCGGCCAGGGACCCCAGGACGGGAGAAACCATGCAGGCGGGAATGAAGGCCATGGATGTGGCGGCACGGACGGAGCAGGTCTTCCGGCTGGTGGACAGCGGCGACTACGGATCGCTGGCGCCGATGCTGACCGACGATGCCGCTGCGGTACTGACACGCGGCCGGGTCCTGGGCACGTGGGCGCAGGCTGTGGCAGACACCGGTAACCTCGTGTCCTTCCACGGGACCGGCGTCGAGCTTCCAGACGGCAGCTCCCTGTCCCCCGGCGAGGAAGCGACAGGCACACTGGTGGGACACACAATGATCGACTGCGAAGCCGGGCAGTGGGTGGGCCGGGTGGCTTTCAACGCGGCCGGTCTGATCACCGGGCTCCTGATCGTTCCGCTGCAGCACGGCGAGCTGCCCTTCTAGCGTGACTGGCCCGCGGCATGTTCAGTCCCCGCGCCGGATCAGCCTAACTCCGTCAGGCCGCCCGCCGCCGTCGGGGTTCTTCCGGCCGTTTTCCCGCACCGGCATCCATTGATGGCCCCCTGACCCGCGCCGGTCTAGGGTGGACCGATGAGGAAGTGGATCAGGGAACACCCCACCCGAGCCGCGGTCCTGGTTTTCCTGGCCGTGTGGCTGCTCATGATGGGCGTCAACGTGGCTGTGCACCGCAGGCTTGATGATGCGCTTTTCAATTCAACGTTCTACGCCTTGTTCATGGCCGGCGGCATGTACCTGCAGCAGAAGCGGATGCGCAAAACCGGAGCCAAACTCGCTGCCGATGGAAAACTCCTCCTGTGGATCCGCTACCCCGATTCCCGGCCCGGCTCCTTATCCAGCATCTGGAACATGGTGGTTACCACCGCCGGGCCCGGAGAAACGGTGTTTCAACCAGCGGTGTACGACACAGCAGAGCCCTCCGGGCGGCCCGTGAAGCTGCGCGTCCTGGAACTGGCAGCCCAGCGGCGCGAGACCACCGGGCAGGACCGCAAGTACATCACTGACCGCAGCGTGCTGGCAGTCATGGCGGCCACAGACAAGGGCCGGCTGGAGATTGCGGGCACACCCGAAAACCTGGACCTGCTTTCTGCGGCAATAGCATCCGCTGCCCGCTCCAACGAAAGCGATGCCGCATGACCCAGTATGTCCGGGACCAAAACGGGTACGCAGACCTGCGAAGCTACGCCGCCATCGGCGATGGCCGCACCATAGGGCTGGTGGCGGCCGATGGCCGGATCGACTGGCTTCCCTTGCCGGGCCTGGACTCGGTCATCCCGTTCGCCGCCCTGCTGGACGCTGCCGGCGGCGGATATCTGCAGCTTCAGCCCACGGAGCCCTTCACCACGGAGCGCAGCTACCTGGGCCGGACCAATGTCCTGGTGACAACGTTCACCACGGCCAGGGGCCGGGTGCGTGTCACCGATTCGCTGAACACGGGGATCGCAGGACGGTTGCCCTGGTCTGAGCTTGGCCGCCGCATCGAGGGCCTGGACGGCGAGGTGCCCATGCGGGCAGTGGCCAGGCCCGGAACTTGCCTGGGCCGGGTGTCGCCGTGGATCCAGGACACTGTCCACGGGGTGGTCCTCCGGCTCGATGGACTCACCATGGCGGTCCGGTCCGCAGGCGAGGACACCGTGGGCTGGGATGATAAAAGCATCACGATTGACTACACGGCCACCGCCGGTTCCCGGGCGATTTTTGGCCTGGTCGCCACGGAGGGCGAACCCCTCCTTATTCCCGCCCCGGAGACTGTGGACGAGGGGATCGACAGGACCATAGAAAAGTGGCAGCGGTGGAGCTCCTCCTTTAACTACGAGGGCGGGTTCGCAGCCCAGGTACACCGGAGCGTGCTCACCTTGAAGCTCCTGATCATGGGCGACGAAGGTTCGGTTGCCGCTGCGGGCACCACCTCCGTGCCCGAAAGCCTGGACGGCGGCAAGAACTGGGACTACCGCTACGCGTGGGTCCGCGACACGGCCTACAGCCTTACGGCGTTGTTCCGCTTTGGCCTGCGTGAGGAGACCCATGCCGCCATGTCATGGATGCTCAGGACCATCCGAAACAACAATGATTATCCTGCCGTGATGTATCGCCTGGACGGCTCTGCCTGTATTGACGATGTGGCCAATTACGACGTTCCCGGCTGGCGCGGCATCGGCCCTGTCGTGACCGGCAACAGGGCTTCTGGCCAGCTGCAGCTGGGCGTCTTTAGCGACGTCTTCAGTATTGTCACGCTGTACGTGGACCACGGCAATGTCCTGGACGCCGCCACAGGCAGGACATTGGCCACCATCGCCGATTCCGCCTGCGATGCATGGCAGCGGCGCGATGCCGGGATGTGGGAGCTTACCGAACCGCAAAATTACACCAGCTCGAAGATGGGGTGCTGGCATGCCCTGCAGCAGGCAGTCCATCTCGCTGAGTTGGGCCAGATCCCGGGCGACCCCTCCCGGTGGCGTGCGGAAGCTGAACGGATCCGGGCATGGGTAGAGGAAAACTGCTGGTCGGAAGAGCTGCAGGCCTACGCCTGGTATCCGGGGTCAACGCAACTGGATGCGTCAGTCCTGCTCCATGCGATCAGCGGGTTTGACCGTGGAACACGCATGAGCGCAACCATTGATGCGTTGGACCGCGAACTTTCCGCAGGCCCGCACCTGTACCGCTTTTCCGGCGCAGAGAAGGAGGAAGGAACGTTCGTCGCCTGTTCCTACTGGATGGTCTCCGCCCTGCACTTCTGCGGCCGGACCAACGAGGCCCGGGCCAGGATGGCTGAACTGGCGGGCACCGCGAACGACGTCGGAATCCTGGCTGAAATGTTCGACCCCGCTGACGGATCGGCGCTGGGGAACCTCCCGCAAGCCCTCAGCCACCTGGCCCTGATCAATGCAGCCATAACGTTGGACGGGCCAGTCCCGGACTAGGTCCCGCCACTCCCCAACGGCGCGGACAGCACGTTTTTGGTACTGAACAACCCGGATATCCACGACGACGTGGTGGAGTACCGCGTCTACCTGACGGCAAGCCACTCGGCACCGCAGGGGAAAATGCCAAGTGCACTCCCCGTCACGGTGACCACGACGCCCACACGGCACCGCAACGAAGTGGCGCATCCGGCGTACAAAGCCAATGGTGACGGCGTCAAGCTGGATACCGGGGCCATCCAGAAGGCCGTAGAAGGCCGAGGGCCCGCTTTCCCGTAACGGAAGGCGGGCCCTTCGGTTTAAGCGCCCGAAGCGGAAGCCGGCCCGCCCCTTGACTCGACACCCCCTCCTTCCCTACACTTTTCATAAAGCAGAATCTAAATTCCACAAAGCGGAAACGGTTGATAGCCAAAGAAGCATAGGAAGATGGATCAACGCCCCTCCTTGGAAGGACCTACGATGACGTACACAGTGAACTGCTCCATCCTCCTCACGGAGCTGCCCCTGCTCGAGCGCCCGGCCGCAGCCAAGGCAGCCGGCTTCGACGCCGTCGAGTTCTGGTGGCCCTTCGACTCCTCCGTCCCTTCAGACGCCGAGACCACCCGGTTCGAGAACGCCATCAAGGATGCCGGCGTCCAGCTCACAGGCCTGAACTTCAACGCCGGCAACATGCCGGGCGGCGACCGCGGACTGGTTTCCTGGAAGGGCCGCTGCTCCGAATTCAAGGACAACATCGACGCCGTGACCGGCATCGGCGAGCGCCTGGGCTGCAAGGGCTTCAATGCCCTCTACGGCAACCGCCAGGACGAATTCACCCCTGAAGAGCAGGACGAACTGGCCGCAAAGAACCTGGCAGCCGCGGCCGCCGGCGTCGCCCGCATCGGCGGCACAGTCCTCCTGGAACCCGTCAGCGGCGCTGCTAAGTACCCGCTCCTGACCGCCGCAGACGCCCTCAAGGTGATCGCCCGCGTCAAGGATGAGTCCGGAGCCACCAACATCAAGCTCCTGGCCGACTTCTACCACCTGGCCGTCAACGGTGATGACGTCGCAGCCGTCATCGAAAACCACGCCAAGGACTTCGGCCACATCCAGATCGCCGACAACCCCGGCCGCGGCGCCCCCGGCACCGGCAACCTCCCGCTGGGTGAATGGATCGCCCGCAGCCGCGAACTCGGCTACGAGGGCCACATCGGCCTCGAGTACAAGGAACCGCAGGAAACTGCGTTCAGCTGGGCCATCCGGGACCGCGCCACCGCTTCCTGAGCCCACCCGCCCAACTGACTGGCAGTTGTTGTCGTTTTGAACCCTCATAACGACAACAACTGCGACCTAGTTGGGTATCCCACCCGCAGACTTTTTAGAAAGAGAACCTCATGAGCAACGTTGCAGTCATCGGACTCGGAATCATGGGCCTGCCCATGGCCATCAACCTGGTCAAGGCCGGCCACACCGTCACCGGCTTCAACCGCAGCCAGGACAAGATCGACAAGCTCGTCTCCGAAGGCGGCCAGGGCGCCACCAGCATCGCGGACGCGGTCAAGGCGGCCGACGTCGTTATCACCATGGTGCCGGACTCCCCCGATGTTGAGGGCGTCGTCAGCGGCAAGGACGGCGTGTTCGCCAACGCCAAGCAGGGTGCCCTCTGGATCGACGCGTCCAGCATCCGCCCGGACGTGGCCAAGCGCCTCGCCGAGGACGCCGCAGCAGCCGGCATCCGCCCCCTCGACGCACCGGTCTCCGGCGGCGAACAGGGCGCCATCGACGCCGCCCTGTCCATCATGGTGGGCGGCGAAAAGGCAGACTTCGACGCCGCACAGGACGTCCTGACGGCAGTGGGAAAAACCATCGTCCACGTGGGCCCCTCGGGCTCCGGCCAGACCGTCAAGGCAGCCAACCAGCTGATCGTCGCGGTCAACATCCAGGTCCTCGGCGAAGCCATCGCCTTCCTTGAGGCTTACGGCGTGGACACCGACGCCGCCCTGAAGGTCCTCGGCGGCGGGCTTGCCGGCTCCAAGGTCCTGGACCAGAAGGGCCAGAAGATGCTGGACCGCAACTTCGACCCCGGCTTCCGTCTTGCACTGCACCACAAGGACCTGGGCATCGTCACCTCCGCCGCCCGCGAAGCCAACGTCGCCGTCCCCCTCGGCGCCGTCGTCGCCCAGCTCGTCGCCGCCACCGTCAACCAGGGTGATGGCGCACTGGACCACTCCGGCCTCTTCAAGCAGGTCCTGCAGCTCTCCGGCCGGGAGTAAAGCACCGCGGCGAAAGCCGCTCCACAGCACTCAACGGAAGCCCCGGCGTCGTACACACCCGACGCCGGCTCCCCTTCCACACCCAAAAACCAGCCCGCACAGGGCCCCCAAAGTTTCCCAAGGAGCACACCATGAGCAAGATGCGTACCGTTGATGCAGCGGTTGCAATCCTGGAAAAGGAAGGCGCCATCGAGGCGTTCGGCCTGCCAGGTGCGGCAATCAACCCCTTCTACTCCGCCATGCGGGCCCACGGCGGCATCCGCCACACCCTGGCCCGCCACGTCGAAGGCGCCAGCCACATGGCAGACGGGTACTCCCGCGCCAAGGACGGCAACATCGGCATCTGCATCGGTACCTCCGGCCCCGCCGGCACCGACATGATCACCGGCCTGTACGCCGCCTGGGCAGATTCCATCCCCATGCTCTGCATCACGGGCCAGGCCCCCGTGGCCAAGCTGCACAAGGAAGACTTCCAGGCCGTGGACATCGAGTCCATCGCCAAGCCCGTCACCAAGATGGCCATGACCGTGCTGGAGCCCGGCCAGGTTCCCGGCGCCTTCCAGAAGGCCTTCCAGCTGATGCGCTCAGGCCGCCCGGGCCCGGTCCTGCTGGACCTGCCCATCGACGTGCAGATGGCCGAAATCGAATTCGACATCGACACCTACGAGCCGCTGCCCGTGGAAAAGCCGAAGGCCAGCCGCAAGCAGCTGGAAAAGGCCCTGGCCATGCTCCTGGCCGGCGAGCGCCCGCTGATCGTGGCCGGCGGCGGCATCATCAACGCCGGTGCGTCCGCCCAGTTGGTTGAACTGGCCGAGACCCTGAACGTTCCCGTCATCCCCACCCTGATGGGCTGGGGCGCCATCGCCGATGACCACTCCCTGATGGCCGGCATGGTGGGCCTGCAGACCTCGCACCGCTACGGCAACGAGAACTACCTGCGCAGCGACTTCGTGATCGGCATCGGCAACCGCTGGGCCAACCGCCACACAGGCGGCCTGGACACCTACACGGCCGGCCGCACGTTTGTGCACATCGACATCGAGCCCACCCAGATCGGCCGCGTCTTCTCCCCGGACCTGGGCATCGCGTCCGACGCCGGTGCGGCGCTGGCCGGGCTGGTTGAGCTCGCCAAGGAGCGCAAGGCCGCAGGGTCCCTGCCGGACTACAGCGCCTGGGTTGCCGAATGCCAGGAGCGCAAGGGTTCCCTGCACCGCAAGACGCACTTCGAAAACATCCCGATCAAGCCGCAGCGCGTCTACGAGGAAATGAACAAGGCGTTTGGCCGCGACACCACGTACGTGTCCACCATCGGCCTGTCCCAGATCGCCGGCGCGCAGATGCTCCACGTCTTCGGCCCGCGCAAGTGGATCAACGCCGGCCAGGCCGGCCCGCTGGGCTGGACCGGCCCCGCAGCCCTGGGCGTGGTGCGCGGCAAGCCCGACGAGACGGTGGTGGCACTGTCCGGCGACTACGACTTCCAGTTCATGATCGAAGAACTCGCCGTGGGCGCCCAGTTCAACATCCCGTACATCCACGTGGTGGTGAACAACTCCTACCTGGGCCTGATCCGCCAGTCCCAGCGCGGCTTCAAGATGGAGCAGAACGTCTCCCTGGCGTTTGAAAACATCAACTCCCCCGAAACCAACGGCTACGGCGTGGACCACCTCAAGGTGGCCGAAGGCCTGGGCTGCAAGGCCGTCCGCGTACAGGACCCGGCAGACCTGCCGGCGGCGTTCGACAAGGCCAAGGCCCTGATGGGCGAGTTCCAGGTGCCCGTGGTGGTGGAAGTGATCCTGGAAAAGATCACCAACATCTCCATGGGTGTGGAAATCAACGCCGTGAACGAGTTCGAGGAACTGGCCGAAACGGCTGCGGACGCCCCCACCGCCATCCTGGCACTGCAGGCCTAAACCATGCGGATCGTCATTGCCCCGGACAAGTTCAAGGGCTCCCTCTCCGCCCCGGACGTCTGCCGGCACCTCGAACGAGGCCTGCAGGCAGGCGCCGGCGGCAACCTTGACGTCCTCCGGATTCCCGTGGCCGACGGCGGCGAGGGCACCCTCGACGCCGCCGTCGGCTCCGGGTTCACCCGCCGCACGGTCACGGTGGCCGGGCCCACGGGCCAGCCGGTCCAGGCCGACTTCGCGGTCCGCGACCACCAGGCAGTCATCGAAATGGCTACCGCGTCCGGCCTGGCCCTGCTGCCGCAGGTCCTGGCCGGGGGCGCCCCCGATGCCGAAGCAGCTGCCACGGCCACCAGCCTTGGCACCGGCCAGCTGATCAGCGCCGCCCTGGATGCGGGCTGCCGGCGGATTGTGCTGGGCGTTGGGGGCAGCGCAAACACCGACGGCGGCGCAGGACTCCTGCAGGGCCTCGGCGCGCGGTTCCTGGACCAGCAGAACAACGAACTCCCGGCCGGCGGCGCCGCGCTGGCCAATCTTCACACCATTGATTTCACCGACTTTGATCCCCGTCTGGTGGATACGCGATTTGTGCTGGCGTCCGACGTCGACAACCCGTTGCTGGGCGCCCAGGGCGCCGCACGGGTTTTCGGCCCGCAAAAGGGCGCCGCACCTCAAGATGTCGACTCGCTCGACGCCGCCCTGGCCAGGTTTGTCGAAGTCCTGGCCAGGGAAATCGGATTCCGTGCTGTTAAGGCAGCCGAAGCGCCCGGCGCCGGGGCGGCAGGCGGTGTTGGCTACGCGGCCATCGCCGTCCTGGCCGCCACCCGCCGCCCGGGCATCGACGTGGTCCTCGAATTCACGGGCCTCGCAGAACGCCTCGCCGGCGCCGATCTGGTGATCACCGGCGAAGGCAGCCTGGACGAACAAAGCCTGCTGGGCAAAACCCCCATCGGGGTGGCCCGGGCCGCCGCAGCCCAGGGCGTCCCCGTCATCGCCGTGTGCGGGCGGACCACCCTGGCGCCGGAACAGGCCGCCGCCGCAGGGTTCGAGGACATTTATGCTTTGACCGCGCTGGAAAGCAATGTAGACAGGTGCATAGCAGAGGCTGGAACGCTTCTGGAGCAGCTGGGTACCCAGATCAGCGGCTGGCTGGCGGCCGAAAAGCCTGCCGCCACCGCCAACACCAAGGAGGACCTCCGTGTCTGAAGAACGTTATGACCTGGTCATCCGGGGCCAGCGCATCCTCACCACCGCCGGCATCGCCCCGCGCGAAGTGGGCGTCCGCAATGGCCGGATCGTGGCCCTGGAACCCCTGGGCAACGGCCTGGCCGGCACCGAGATCATCGAACTGGCCGACGACGAGACCCTCCTTCCCGGCCTCGTCGACACCCACGTGCACGTCAACGAGCCCGGCCGCACCGAGTGGGAGGGCTTCGCTTCCGCCACCCGCGCTGCCGCTGCCGGCGGCGTGACCACCATCATCGACATGCCGTTGAACTCGGTGCCGCCCACCACCACCGTTGAAAACCTCAAGCTTAAGCGTGAGGTGGCGGAGGACCAGGCGTTCATCGACGTCGGGTTCTGGGGCGGCGCGATTCCGGGCAACAAGGCGGACCTGCGGCCCCTGCACGATGAAGGCGTTTTCGGCTTCAAATGCTTCCTGCTGCACTCCGGCGTGGACGAGTTCCCGCACCTGGACGCCGATGAGATGGAAGCGGACATGGCGGAGCTGAAATCCTTCGACTCCCTCATGATCGTCCACGCCGAGGACTCGCACGCGATCGACCGTGCCCCGCACCCCGGCGGCGACCACTACTCCACGTTCCTTGCCTCCCGCCCCCGCGGCGCCGAGAACAAGGCCATCGCGGAGGTCATCGAACGGTCCCGCTGGACCGGCGCGCGGGCGCACATCCTCCACCTGTCGTCCTCTGACGCCCTGCCCATGATCGCCTCCGCCAAGCGCGACGGCGTGAAGCTCACCGTGGAAACCTGCCCGCACTACCTCACCCTGATGGCGGAGGAAATTCCGGACGGCGCCACAGCGTACAAGTGCTGCCCGCCCATCCGTGAAGCCGCCAACCGGGAACTGCTCTGGCAGGGCCTCCAGGATGGCACCATCGACTGCATCGTCTCGGACCACTCCCCTTCCACCCTGGACCTCAAGGACCTGGAGAACGGCGACTTTGCTGTGGCTTGGGGCGGGGTTTCGTCGCTGCAGCTGGGCCTGTCCCTGATCTGGACCGAGGCCCGGCACCGTGGCATCCCCCTGGAGCAGGTGGTGTCCTGGATGGCTGAGAAGCCGGCCGCGCTGGCCCGCCTGTCCACCAAGGGCCAGCTGGCGCTGGGCTACGACGCCGACTTCGCGGTATTCGCCCCCGACGAGGCCTTTGTGGTGGACGTCTCCAAGCTCAAGCACAAAAACCCCATCACCCCCTACGACGGCAAGGCCCTCTCCGGAGTGGTCCGCAGGACCTACCTGCGCGGTGCGGTGGTGGACGGCCAGATGCCCACCGGCAAGCTCATCCGCCGCGGCGGAGTGTAGGGACGCGCCATGGCAGTGGAAGCCCACCATCCGCGGGCGGAGGCCCGGCACCGTTTCCCCGCACAGGGCGCAGCCGCACGCGGTCTCGCCGTGTGGGTGGTCCCTGCCGATGGCACCAGTCCCGAACTGATGCGCCGCGCCGCCGAACTGGTCCTGGCGCGCGCCCTGCAAACTGCTCCGGAGGCGGAAGTCCACTGGCCCGCCGCCGGAGCGCCCACGCCGGAATGTTCCGCGACCGCGGAGGGGACTGCAGCCGACTCCTCTCCGGAACCCTCCGCGGCGGAACATTCCCTTCCCGGTGCCGCCCCGGCAGCACCGGAGGACGACGGCGGCACCCGGCTGCCGCCGTCGGCCGGCCCCGTGAGCCGCATGGCCGTGGACCTGGCCGCCGACCAGGTGCTGCTGGACGGACGTCCGGTGGCGCTGACCGGCGTCGAATTCAAGGTGCTCCGGTACCTGGTGACCCACCTGTCCCGCACCGTGGCCCGGGAGGAACTGCAGGCCTTCCTGGATTCCTTCGAGACGCCCGGCGCGTCCGAACGGTCCATCGACGTCTACGTGGGCCGGATCCGGCGCAAACTGGGCAACGCCCGGCACGCGGTGGCCACGGTCCGCGGCGGCGGCTACCAGTTTGTCCCCGGAAAATCGGCAACAGTGCGGGGTCCCGCGGAATACTGCATATGACGCCGGAGTTGTTGAATATGCACGGAAGACGCTTCACTGGATGCTTTGCCCCAAAATTTTGCCCCTGACAGATTCTTCAAAAGGAACGCCATGAGCCCCACCCTGACCACCAAGCTTCAGCCCGGCACCCAGGCCCCCGACTTCACCCTGAAGGATGCCCAGGGCAACGCAACGGCCCTCGCCGATTACCGCGGCAAAAACGTGATCGTGTACTTCTACCCCAAGGCGGCCACCCCCGGCTGCACCACCGAGGCCTGCGATTTCCGCGACAACCTGGCCTCGCTGCAGGGCAAGGGGTATGAGGTCATCGGGATCTCCCCCGACGCCCCCGAAGCCCTGGCCGGCTTCACCGGCGACTTCTCGCTGACTTTCCCGCTGCTCTCCGACGAGGACCACAAAGTGGCCCTGGCTTACGGCGCCTGGGGCGAAAAGCTGGTCAACGGCGAAATCGTCGAAGGCATCGTCCGCTCCACCGTGGTGCTGGACCCCCAGGGCAACGTCACCCTGGCGCAGTACCAGGTGCAGGCAACCGGCCACGTCGCCGCACTGAAGGAAGCCCTGGGCGTTTAGGACGCAGGTTTCCCCGAAACAACAAAAAACAGGGCCGCCCCTCGCCTTCCGCAAGGAAGGTGTGGGGCGGCCCTGGTTTTACGGCAGGAAATCCTGTTCAGCCGAGCACCACTGTCCGGCTGCCCTGCAGGATCACGCGGCCTTCGCAGTGCCAGCGCACGGCGTTGCTCAGTGCCTTGCATTCGGTGTCGCGGCCGGCAGCCACGAGGTCCTCCGGCCCGAAGGTGTGATCCACCTCCACCGTCTGCTGGGCAATGATTGGTCCCTCGTCCAGTTCCGCGTTGACGTAGTGCGCGGTGGCTCCCACGGTCTTCACACCGCGGGCGTAGGCCTGGTGGTAGGGCTTGGCGCCCTTGAAACTGGGCAGGAACGAGTGGTGGATGTTGATGGCCCGGCCCTCGAGTTTGCGGGTGAGGCTGTCGCTGAGGACCTGCATGTAGCGGGCCAGCACCACCAGTTCGACGTCGAGCTCGTCCACGAGTTCCAGCAGCCTGGCTTCCGCCTCAGGCTTGGTGGCGGCGGTGACCGGCACGTGGAAGAACGGGATGCCGTGCCATTCCACCAGGGTCTGGTGGTCGGTGTGGTTTGACACCACCGCCACCACTTCAATGGGCAGTTCGCCGATCCGGGCGCGGAACAGCAGGTCGTTGAGGCAGTGCCCGAACTTGGAGACCATGATCAGCACCCGGCGCTTGGAGCCGTGCCGTTCCAGCCGCCAGCTCATGCCGAAGCGTTCGGCGACGGGGGTGAACGCCGCCCGCAGCGTTTCCGCGGTGGTGGCATCGCCGTCGGACGAGAAGTGCACCCGCATAAAGAAGTGCTTTTCGGAGCGTTCGCCGAACTGCTGGTTGTCGATGATGTCGCAGCCGTGTTCCAGCAGGAACCCGGAAACGGCGTGGACAATACCCGGCGATTCGCTGCAGTCCAGCGTCAGGACATGCTCCACGGTGGTGGGGGCGGAGGTCTCAGCCTCAATGGCAGTCATGGCTCAGCACTCAATCACGTTGACGGCGAGTCCTCCGCGGGAGGTCTCCTTGTATTTGGTTTTCATGTCCGCTCCTGTCTCACGCATGGTTTTGATGGCTTTATCCAGCGACACCTTGTGGCTGCCATCGCCGTGCAGCGCCAGCCGCGCAGCATTGATGGCCTTCACGCTGGCGATCGCGTTCCGTTCGATGCAGGGAATCTGCACCAAGCCGCCAACGGGGTCACAGGTCAGGCCGAGGTTGTGTTCGATCCCCACTTCGGCGGCGTTCTCCACCTGTTCGGGGGTTCCGCCCAGCACCTCGCAGAGCCCGGCAGCTGCCATGGAGCAGGCCGAGCCCACCTCACCCTGGCACCCGACTTCGGCTCCGGAAATGGAGGCGTTGATCTTGAAGAGGATTCCGACGGCGGCCGCCGCCAGCAGGAAGCGGACCACACCGTCGTCGTCGGCTCCCGGAACAAATTTGATGTAGTAGTGAAGCACGGCGGGCACGATTCCGGCAGCGCCGTTGGTGGGGGCCGTGACAATGCGCCCGCCGGCGGCGTTTTCCTCGTTGACCGCCAGTGCGAACAGGTTGACCCATTCCATGGCCCGGAGCGGATCAGTGACGCCGGTGTCCGCGGTCAGCGTGCGGAACAACGACGGCGCCCGGCGCCGGACCTTGAGTCCGCCGGGAAGGATGCCTTCCGCCGCGCAGCCGTTGTCAACGCATTCCCGCATCACGGCCCACAGCTTCAGCAGGCTCTCCCGGAGCTCTGCCTCGCTGCGCCACACCAGTTCGTTGGCCAGCATGACGTCGGAGATGGACTTTCCTTCGCGGCGGCAGATGGCCAGCAGCTCATCGGCCGTGGTGAAGGGGTACGGCAGCGGAGTTTCGTCCGCCACCACCTGGTCACCGGGGCCGGCATCGCCGTCAACAACGAAGCCGCCCCCAATGGAATAAAAGCTCCGCTCGCTGAGGACGGACCCGGTGTGGTCCAGTGCGCGGAAGGTCATGCCGTTGGGGTGCGCGGGCAGCGACTTCCGGCGGTGCAGCACCACGTCCTCGTCCCAGTTGAAGTCCACCCGGTGGTTTCCGCCGATCAGGAGCTCGGCGTCCAGGGCGGCGGCAGCCACCTGGTCGTCAGCCGTAGCGGTGTTCACCGTTTCCGGGTCGAAGCCCTGCAGGCCCAGGACCACTGCCTTGTCGGAGCCGTGGCCGCGGCCCGTGGCGCCGAGCGAGCCGAAGAGCTCCGACTGGACCCGGACTGTATCGCTGAGGTAGCCGTCGGCCTTGAGTCCTTCGGCGAACAGCTTCGCTGCCCGCATCGGGCCGACCGTGTGTGAGGACGACGGCCCGATGCCAACAGAGAAAAGATCCAGGGCACTAAGTGCCATCAGGGGACCTCGGGGGAAGCGAACTCCCTCATTGCATCCAGGAGCCACCTGCCAAGGAAGTCCGCAAACGAAGCGCGGGGGAAGAGCCGGTAGCTCTCCTCGCCGGACTTCAGCAGGATGACCGGAATGAAGCCCACTTCGGTGTTCAGTGCTGTCCCTGCGGTGAAGGTGCGGGGGTGCAGGTCCAGCGCGCAGCCCTTTTCCAGGACGGCGCGGGCGCGCGGTCCGGTGAGTTCGAACGTGGTGCGGTTGGCGGAGAGGTCCACCACCTGCCCGGGTGCATCGCCCAGGGCGGCCACGAGTGAACCGATCAGGTCGCCGCCCAGGGAGTCGTGGGCCTCTTCGGGCGCCACCATCAGGAACTCGGACGGTCCCAGCCAGAGCACGCTGGCACGCTCTGTGCCGCCCACTTCCCCGCACCGTGCCGGCAGGCCGCCAACAACGGAGGCGATGCGCGAGCCGGCTTCGGATCCGGGGTCGACGCGGACGCCGGCCATGGTCTGGAACGGGCCCTCCTTCAGGACGACGGTTCCTTCGATGGACCCGGCTTCCAGTGCGGGGGCCAGGTGTGAGGCCGGGCTGCGGCGGATGTCCCGGAGTCCATTGATGCCTTCGAGTGCTGCTGTGTTAGCCATCTTTGCGGGTCCCTTCGGGGTCAAAAAGTACGGTTTCTGCGACAACAACATCAACCAGCTGGTCGCCTGCGGCGGCCAGCAGGGTCTCACCGATGCGGTTGCGGCCGTTAGTGATCAGTGCGAGCGCAAACGACCGGCCCAGGGCGGCGCTGTGGTAGCTGGAGGTCACGAAGCCCTGCATGGGGACGGGTCCGTCTGCGGGGTTGGTGTTGATCCCCTTCTCCACCAGCTGGGTGCCCTCGGGCAGCCGCAGGGTTTTGTCGACCGGAAGGACGCTTACCAGGTGCTTGCGGTCCGTACGCTGTGCGTCCTCACGGGTGTAGGAGCGCTTGCCGATGAACTCCTTGGCCTTGGAGATGATCCATTCCATCCCGGCATCCTGCGGGGTGACGGTGCCGTCGGTGTCCTGGCCAACAATCGGGTAGCCCTTTTCGGCGCGGAGCACGTGCATGGTTTCCGTGCCGTAAGGGGTGATGTTGAACTCGGCCCCGGCAGCCGCCACGGACTCCCAGGTGTTCAGGCCGTACCAGGCGGGTACGTTGATTTCGTAAGCCAGTTCACCGGAGAACGAGATCCGGCAGACCCGGGCCTGCACGCCGGAGGCCAGCGTGGTTTCGCGGAAGGTCATGAACGGGAAGGCTTCCGGCTCCAGGCCACCGTTGGCGGCGAGTTCCGGGGCCACCCGGGCGATCACTTCGCGGGACTTGGGCCCGACGACGGCGATGGTGCTCCACTGTTCGGTGACCGAGGTGCAGTGCACATCCAGCTCCGGCCATTCGGTCTGCAGCCATTCCTCCAGCCAGTCCAGCACCTTCGCGGCGCCACCGGTGGTGGTGGTCATAAAGAACCGGTCCTCGTCCAGGCGCAGGGTCACGCCGTCGTCGAAGATCATGCCGTCAGCCATGCACATCACGCCGTAGCGGGCGGAACCCGGGGCGAGCTTCTTGAAAGCGTTGGTGTAGATCCGGTTGAGGAACTCGCCGGCGTCCTTGCCGCGGATTTCGATCTTGCCCAGGGTGGTGGCATCCATAAAGCCCACGGATTCGCGGACGGCGGCGCATTCGCGCAGCACTGCTGCGTCCATGTCCTCCCCGCCCTGCGGGTAGTACCAGGGGCGCTTCCACTGCCCGACGTCCTCGAACAGGGCTTCCTTGGCCACGTGCCAGGGGTGGATCGAGGTGACGCGGGCGGGGTCGAAGAGTTCGCCGCGCTGGCGTCCGGCCAATGCTGCGAAGGCCACGGGGGTGAACGGCGCCCGGTAGGTGGTGGTGCCGATGTCGCCGATGCCGCGGGCCGCTTCGCCGGCAGTGCGCAGTGCGGCGGCGATGACGCCGATCGCGTTGACGCCGGAGGTTTTGCCCTGGTCGTTGGCGGTGCTGATGGAGGTGTAGCGCTTGATGTGCTCCACCGACCGCATGCCTGCACCCGTGGACCGCAGCACGTCAGCCACTGACTGGTCCCGCTGGAAGTCAACGAAGTGGTGGTGCCAGTCGTCCGGGGTGCCTGCCGTGCCGGGTACCAGCCACAGCTGGCGGGTGGGGGCCGAAGCCTTCACGTCCTGCAGCGGAACGGGGACAACGGCGGATTCGAAGCCGGCGGCGATCGCTGCCGCGGCGCCCGCGGAAATGCCTTCGGCCAGGCAGTCGGCCAGGTCGAAGCTGCCGCGGCCGGAACCGACGCTCTGCTGGTTGGGAACCACGGTGCTCGGCACAAATGCCGCGAGGTCATCATCCCAGCGCAGCTTGCCCTGCCGCTGCGAGTGGAGGTGCACCAGCGGGCTCCAGCCACCGGAGACGGCCAGCAGGTCGCAGGCGATCTGTTCGACGCCGGAGGTGAGTTCGCCGTCCTCGTTGATGCTGCGGACGGTCACGCCGTCCAGGCGGGAATCCGCGCCGGCGGAGGTGTCTGCCACGGCGCTGCCGATCAGCACCCGGATGCCGGCTTCAACGGCGGCGGCTGCCACGCCGCTGAGCACGGGGCGGGCGTCCACAATGGCGGCAACCTTGACGCCGGCGGCGGCGAGGTCTGCGGCCACGGCATAGGCGCTGTCATTGGTGGTGCTGATGACGGTGCGCTGGCCGGCGGCTACGGCGTAGCGGTTGAGGTAGGTGCGGACGGCCGAGGCGAGCATGATGCCGGGGCGGTCGTTGTTCTCGAAGACCAGGGGCCGTTCGTGGGCGCCGGGGGCCAGGATCACCTGGCTGGCGCGGACGTGCCAGATCCGCTGGCGGGAGACACCGGAAGCCGCCGGGCTGGAGAGGTGGTCGGTCCGGTTCTGGACTGCGATGACGTAGTTGGCGTCGTAGGCGCCGAACGCGGTGGTGCGGTTCAGGACGGTGGATTCCGTGGCGGAGACGAGTTCGGCCTCGACATCCGCCACCCATTCCAGGGCGGGTTTGCCCTCGATGGTTTCGGCCAGGCCGGGCGCGGTTGAGCCGGAGAGGAGCGAGCCGCCAAGTTCGGGCTGGTCATCCATCAGCATCACGCGGGCGCCGGTGCGGACGGCTTCGCGGGCGGCTGCGAGGCCGGCGGCGCCGCCGCCGATCACCAGGACGTCGGTGTGGACGTACTTCTTGTCGTACTCGGCGTGGTCCTCTTCAGGATCCAGGCGGCCCAGTCCGTTGAGCAGGTCCGCCTTCAGGCCATCCACCAGGGTGATGGTGGTGGCGGGCAGCATGGACTCGGCCACGTGGCCGGGGAACCGGGGTTCGATCCGGACCAGGGCGTTGGCTTCCTCCACACCGGCGGACATGATGCCGCGGGGGCGGTCCTCATAGAGGGAGTTGCCGACGGCGACGCGGCCGTTGGCCAGCAGGGCCGAGGCCAGCGTATCGCCCGGGTGGCCAACGAATTCCTCGCCGTTTACGGTGAAACGCCAGGAGATGCTGCGGTCGATGCGTCCGCCGGCAGCGAGGCGGGCGTTCTGGGAAGTCACTTGGTTGCTCCTTCCGGGGCGGTGGCGGGAGAGATGCTGGTGCCGGTGACGTCCGGCGCGGCGGTCCCGGTGGTGGTGCTGTCCGGAGCGAGGCTGGCGGTGCCGGAATCAGGGGTCGGGGCGCCGGCCGAATCCGGGCGGGCCGAACCCATCGGGTAGATGGCCTGGATGTCATAGGTGACGGTGTCGCGGAGCATGTTGAACCACTGCCGGCAGCCGGTGCTGTGCAGCCACCGCTCGGCGAAGGTGCCCTTGGTGTTGTCGCGGTAGAACAGGTACTCGGACCATTCGCGGTCGTTCAGTTCGCTGGGGACTTCCGGGTAGGGAACGTGGGCCTGGCCGCCGTAGTGGAACTCGGTCTCGTCGCGCGAGCCGCAGTTGGGGCATGAAATGAGCAGCATGTGCGTCTTCTTTCTAGGGGACGGCGGCTAGTGGGCCACGGCGGCAGCGCCATGTTCGTCGATCAGGGCTCCGGTTTCGAAGCGTTCCAGCGCGAACGGCTTGTTCAGCTCGTGCGGGGCACCTGTGGCGATGGTGTGCGCAAACGTGAGTCCGGCAGCGGGGGTGCCCTTGAAGCCGCCGGTTCCCCAGCCGCAGTTCACAAACATGTTCTCCACCGGGGTGGTGCCCACGATCGGCGAGGCGTCCAGGGTGGTGTCCACGATGCCGCCCCAGGTCCGCAGCACGTGTGCACGGGCGAAAATGGGGAAGAGTTCGACGGCGGCAGCCATCTGGTTTTCGATCACGTGGAAGGACCCGCGCTGGCCGTAGCCGTTGTAGGAGTCCACGCCGGCGCCCATGACCAGTTCGCCCTTGTGTGCCTGCGAAACGTAGACGTGCACGTGGTTGGACATCACCACGGTGGGGTGGACGGGTTCGTGCAGCTCCGAGACCAGCGCCTGGAGCGGGTGGGACTGGATGGGGAGCCGGAAGCCCGCCATTTCGGCCAGGACCGAGCTGTGCCCGGCGGCGCAGAGGCCAACCTTCTCGGTGTTGATGGTGCCGCGGTTGGTCTTGACGCCTACCACGCGGTTGCCGTCCTTGAGGAAGCCGGTGACCTCGCAGTTCTGGATGATGTCCACGCCCAGCTCGTCACACTTCCGGGCAAAGGCCCATGCGACGTGGTCGTGCTTGGCGATGCCCGCGCGGGGCTGGTAGGTGGCTCCCATCACGGGGTACCGGATGTTGTCGTTGATGTTCAGGATGGGGCAGAGTTCCTTGACCTGCTTCGGGTCCAGCCATTCAGCGTCCACACCGTTGAGCTTGTTGGCGCCCACGCGGCGCATGCTTTCACGGACATCGCCCAGGGTGTGGGCGAGGTTCATCACGCCGCGCTGGCTGAAGAGGAAGTCGTATTCCAGTTCCTCCGGCAGGACCTCCCACAGCTTGAGCGCCTTTTCGTACATGGCCGCGCTCTCGTCCCAGAGGTAGTTGGAACGGATGATGGTGGTGTTGCGGGCCATGTTGCCACCGGCCAGCCAGCCCTTTTCCAGGACGGCGATGTTGGTCATGCCAAAGTTCTTGGCCAGGAAGTACGCAGTGGCCAGGCCGTGCCCGCCGCCGCCCACGATGATGGCGTCGTAGGAGGACTTGGGCTCCGGGTTGCGCCAGAGGAAATCCGGGTGCTCCGGAAGCTGGTGGGTGCTCACTGGGCTGCTCCGATCAGGTCTGCTTCGAACGCTGCGATTTCGGTGCCGTTGACCAGGTGGGGGTAGAGCGGGAACGCGTTGGCCAGTGCGGTGACCCGGGAGCGGAGTTCGACGGCGGTGGCCTCGCTGAGGGATTCGCCCGCCGCGGCGCCGTTGCCTGCAGCGGCGATCAGCGCCGTCGCGATGATGTCCGCGACTTCGGTGAATTCAGCGGCGCCGAAGCCACGGGTGGCGAGGGCGGGGGTACCGATCCGGAGGCCGGAGGAAACCATCGGCGGGCGGGGGTCGAACGGGACAGCGTTGCGGTTGACCGTGATGCCGATCCTGTGCAGCGCGTCTTCGGCCTGCTGGCCGTCGAGTTCGGAGTTCCGCAGGTCCACCAGGACCAGGTGGACGTCGGTTCCGCCGTTGACCACGGAGATGCCGGCTGCGGCGACGTCGTCGCGGAGCAGGCGCTCGGCCAGCAGCTTGGAGCCCTGCAGGACGCGTTCCTGGCGTTCCTTGAATTCCGGACCGGCGGCCAGCTTGAAGGCGACGGCCTTGGCGGCGATGACGTGCTCCAGCGGCCCGCCCTGCTGGCCAGGGAACACGGCGCTGTTGATTTTCTTGGCGTACTGCTCCTTGGCGAGGATGACTCCGCCGCGGGGTCCGCCCAGGGTTTTGTGTGTGGTGGTGGTGACGACGTCGGCGTACGGCACCGGATTGGGGTGCAGCCCTGCTGCCACCAGGCCGGCGAAGTGGGCCATGTCCACCATCAGGTAGGCGCCCACGAGGTCCGCGATGCGGCGGAACTCGGCGAAGTCGAGCTGGCGGGAATACGCGGACCAGCCAGCCACGATCAGCTTGGGCTTGTGCTCCAGGGCCAGCGCTTCAACCTCGGCCATATCGATCCGGAGATCGTCTTCACGCACGTTGTACGGGACCACGTTGTAGAGCTTGCCGGAGAAGTTGATCTTCATGCCGTGGGTGAGGTGGCCGCCGTGGGCCAGGCTCAGGCCCATGATGGTATCGCCCGGGTTAAGCAGTGCGAACATGGCCGCTGCGTTGGCCTGTGCGCCGGAGTGCGGCTGGACATTCGCGAACTCTGCGCCGAACAGGTCCTTTACGCGGTCGATGGCGAGCTGCTCAATCACGTCAACGTGCTCGCAGCCGCCGTAGTAGCGCTTTCCCGGGTAGCCCTCGGCGTACTTATTGGTCAGGACCGAGCCCTGCGCCTCCATGACGGCGGCGGGTGCGAAGTTCTCCGAGGCGATCATTTCCAGCGTTGACTGCTGGCGATCCAGCTCGCGGACGATTGCCTGCTGGACCTCGGGATCGACTGCGGAAAGTCGCTCGTTCAACTGCTCAACCACGGTGGCTCCTTTGAAATACTATTGCCGTCAAACTAATATATTAGTGTGGCTTCAATGGTATGAGGGGGATCACAGGGGCGTCAAGGGGTGATCAGAAAATGACACCAGGCCTCCCGCCAGGACCCCCTCAGCCGGAACCCGACTGGACGGCGCAGCACCGCACCGACTCCAGGCCTGCCCAGCACCACCACAAAACGGCGGCCCGCACCCAAGGCGCGGACCGCCGTCGTGGTTTCCTGTCTGGCTTTGCCCGGCGGGGATGGATGCGGCCTAGATGATGGCCGCGCGGAGTTCCTTTGCAGCCACTGCGGGGTCGCTGGCGCTGTAGATGGAACCGCCAACAACGGCCACGTCGGCACCGGCGCGCTGCACCGCGTTGATGGTGGAGAGGTTGACTCCGCCGGCAACGGAGAACGGCACGCGGGCTTCTTCGCCGGCACCGAGGAGGACGTCCAGGTTGTAACCCGGCTTGGCCTGCTCGTCGAGGCCGGCGTGGAACTCGATGAACTTGGCGCCGAGTGCGCGGGCTTCCTTGGCGCGGGTCACCTTGTCCGCGACACCGATCAGGTCAACAACGATGCCCTTGTTGTGTGCCTTGGCGGCCTTGACGGCTCCGGCGATGGTGGAGTCGTCGGCGCTGCCGAGCACGGAGACCAGGTCTGCACCGGCGTTGAACGCGATCTCGGCTTCCAGTTCCCCGGCGTCCATGGTTTTCATGTCGGCAAAGACGATCTTGTCCGGGTGGGCGTTCTTGACGGCGGTCACGGCGGACAGGCCGGCGTTCTTCACCAGCGGGGTGCCGAGTTCGATGATGTCGACGTATTCGGCAACCTTGCCGGCGAGATCCAGGGCGGCTTCGACGGTGAGGACGTCCATGGCAACTTGCAGTTTCATGATGGTTTTCCTTGCGTTGGGTGGGACTGCTGGGTTGGGGAGCTGGAATGGGCAAAGCTGAGGTTGGGAAAGCTGGGCTGGGTCAGCTATTCAAGGTTCGCGTGGCGCTGCCAGAGTTCCTCGGCGGCCACAGCGTCGGCGTCCCAAAGGCTCTGGAACACCGCTTCGGTGGCTGCGAACAGCACCTGCTCAAAAAGGCTGCCGGAGTACTGCCGGGAAACGGCCGAGCCGTGGTCCGTTTTTTGGGCGGCCGGGATGACCACAACGGCGGCCGCGGCAGCTGCGAGGGGCGAACCGGGGTTGGTGGTGTACGCGGCCACGGCAGCACCCTGGCCGGCAGCGGTTTCGGCCGCCTTGACCACACCCGCGGTGGTTCCGGAGCCGGAGGCCGCGAGCAACAGGTCGCCGGCACGGATGGCGGGCGCCGTAGTCTCGCCAACCACGTGGACCGTCAGTCCAAAGTGCATCAGCCGCATGGCCGCCATTTTCAGTACCAGGCCGCTTCGCCCGGCGCCGGTCACGAAGACCCGGTCGGCCAGCCTGAGCTGGGTCACCAGGGCCGCCACCTGTTCAGGATCAATACGACGGAACACCGCACTGATCTCGGCCAGGACAAGCTCCCGGTTGCGGCTGAATGCCCGGGCGGTATCGGCAGGGGCCACGTGATCGGTGTCTGCCGGATCAGTGTTCGTGATGGTGCTCAATTGACGGCTCCCTCCTTCCAGCGAAAGTTACCTTCTAATCCTGACTCCCCCGGCGGGCAGGTCCAACGCCAAGATTGAACGGTCTTACCTACCCAAACGGATAGGCAGGATGGCCGGAAAACGTAGAATGGACGGGTGATCCCTTTCTCTGTTGCCGGCACCCCCACGGCCGTCCGCACCCCCGCACCCGTTACGGCGGCCCCGCCCCTGCTGGCTGCCGTTGCAGCTTTATGCACGGCGCCACTGGCCACCATCGCCCAGCGGCTCAGGGATGCAGCCCTCCCGTACGTGGGCAGCAGCGCGCTGGTCATCTTCACCGAGGAATGCACCGGCCGGCCGCAGAAGAAGGCCGGCGACGAGGCCATCATCAGCCAAGTGACCATCACGGAACTGGACCATATCCGGGCGTCCCTGCCCGGCTCCGGAACCCCGCAGGGTGGGGTGTGGCAGGGCGAAGCGTTCGTGGCCGGCAGGGACCGCACCGTGTTGACACTTACTTCGCCGAGCAATGCCCTGCTGGTCCTCATCGACGCCAAACCCCTGCCCGATCCTGCGGACCACCCGGCGGCGGAGCGGATGCTCCGCTACCTGTGGACCCTGGCCGCCGAGCGGATCCGCGAAAAGGTGGCTGATGCGCCGCCGTCGTACCTCATTGAATCCCGCGCGGCCTCCGCTGAACGGGTCCGGGTCACGGCGGAACTGGTGGACAGCCACTCCACCACGCTCGAAACCCTGCTCGCGGCCTTGCGCTCCCCCGCACTGGACGATGAAGCGGCCCGCAAGTCCGCCACCGACGTCGCCGCCAAGGCATTGGTGGGACTCCGCACGCTCAGCGACCGGACCACGGAAATGGTGGAAGAGCCGGTTGCCACCGCCTTCCAGCGCCTCCGCGAAGACCTGAGACCGCTCACGCATTTCAGTGGCATCGACGTGCAGTTCATCGAACCGCCCGTGAACGGCCGCGCGCTGCCCGGCGAAGTGGCACATGCGGCCCGCGCGATCGTCCGCGGGCTGGTGCTCGCCATGGTGGACCAGTCGGGGGTCCGCCGGATCCGCATGCAGTGGGACTGCGACGGCTTGAACCTCCTGGTCAACGTCCGCGACGACGGCGCAGGCGAACTGTCCGCGGCGGCGCCCAGCATGGTGCGGCTCACCCAGCGCGTCGAGGCCCTGCACGGCCGCATGTCCGTGGACGTGATGTCCGGGTGGGGCTCCGACGTCGCCGTCTCGCTCCCCCTGGATCCGCCGGCGCGTCCGCTGGCCGATGTCTCCGGCTGGAAGCTCGGCGACCGTGAACTGGACGTGCTGCAGCTGCTGGCCGCCGGCCAACGGAACCGCGCCATCGCCACGAAGCTGCATATCAGCGAGAACACGGTGAAGTTCCACCTCCGGAACATTTACCGCAAGGTTGGTGCTTCCTCGCGGACGGAGGCGATCGCGATGGCCCACAGCAGCGGCATCGGGTAGGCGCCTGATGCTGGCGCAGTCCGCTGTGGCCCTGACCCCGCTCTTGCCCCCGCCCGGAACGGATGACAGGGTGGCCCTGTGCCCATGAACAGCGAACCCGGACCCGATGTCGGGGCGCCAACCGGCCCGCACGGCGGCGTCCAGTCCGTGGACCGGGCCCTCGCTGTCCTGGAAATCCTGGCGCGGACCGGCCATGCGGGGGTCAGCGAAATCGCGGAAGAGCTGGGCATCCACAAGTCCACCGCCTCGCGCCTGCTGGGGTCGCTGGTCAGCAGGGAGATGGTCCACCAGAACAGCGAACGCGGGAAGTACCAGCTGGGTTTCGGCATCCTGCGGCTGGCAGGTTCCATCCCCGGCCGGCTCAGCCTGGTTCGGGAGGCCAGGCCCGTCCTGGAAAGCCTTGCGGACGAATTCAAGGAAACGGTGAACCTGGCCGTACTGCGCTCCAACTACGCCGTCAACGTGGACCAGGCCATGGGCCCGGCAACCCTAGCCACCTACGACTGGGTGGGCAGCCTGACACCCCTGCATGCCACTTCAAGCGGAAAAGTCCTGCTGGCTGCGCTGACCGCGGCGGACCGGGACCGCATTTTGAAGGAAACCGGACTGCCGGCGAGGACGCCGCGGACCATCACCAGCCGGAAAAAGCTGGAACACCAGCTGCTCAACGTCGTCCGCAACGGCTACGCCATGGTTCATGAGGAGTTCGAAATCGGCCTGACCGCAGTGGCAGTTCCCGTCTTCAACCATGTTGGCCTGGTGATTGGCGCCCTCAGCATTTCCGGGCCGGCGTTCCGCTTTGAGCCCGAGGCCGTCCCCGGCGCGGTTGAAACGCTGAAAGAAGCCGGCCTGCTGACCAGCGCCAAAATGGGCTACACCCGGCGGTAGCGGCCGCCGGTCGTTAAAAGCGGTCGAGCCTGTCCATTTGGCCAGCGCAAGCACCTGCGTGTTTCGGTTTGATGAATTGCTTGATACGCAACACTCATCATGATGCGCAACAACAGTGACATTAGGAAAGTCTCCGAAATACGACCTCAAAGTCCTTGACACGGGGGTGTGACGGGGCGCACTCTGTTGCTTACTGCGAAATCTGTTGATTCTTGCGGAACGCTCTCCGAGTGCGCCGCTCCAGTGTTCACAAAGACACTTCCGGACCCTAACGAGGTGCTCCATGCACAACGCTTGCCCGCTCAGCGACCCCGCTTCCGGGAAGGCACAACGGTTGGACCCAGCCCCGCCTGACACCGTCCTCCGCACGAAGGACGGTTGAATCCTGCCACCGACGACCCCTGTACCCAGCGGTTTTGGGCTGCGTGAGAGCAAGCAGGATTCCCGACGGCAACAACATGGTTATCGCCCCGGCCAAGGCCCACAATCCCCACCCGGCCCACCCCCAAAGACCATGTTCATCGCACGCCCATGACTCGCCGAGCAAAGGACCCGCTCATGGCCATTAATAGTGAAGTATCAACCCCTAAACCGAACGAGCTTCCCGCCGACGTCAACGCGGCGGGCTCGCCCATCCCGCCGGACCCGGAAGACGCCGGTGCATCAGCCGGTTTGCCTGACGCGGAAGAGCACGCGCAGATCATGGA